>NZ_AP017312.1:3260000-3467500 GCF_002355375.1 Aneurinibacillus soli
TACCATGCTCACCTGCACGCGCCGCTTCAATGCTTGCGTTTAGTGCAAGCAGATTCGTCTGCTCCGCAACGTTTGCAATAAGCGTCACGATACTGCCAATTTCATTTGTTTTCTCCTGCAGGCCCTTCATCACATTATACGATTCATTAATATTCGCATCCACTTCTTTCATGCTTGTCACAGCACGCTCTGACGAAACGCGCCCTTCACGGGAAAGAGCGGACATATGATGGAAGGATTCTACCATCGCATGCGCTTCTGTGGAGACGGCATCAATCGCCCCTTTCATCAACCCCATCTCTCCGCTCACTTCGACTACCGAATCAGCAATATCCATCGCACCCGTTGCCATCTCTTGAATCGTAACCGCGACTTCTTCCGCCGCCTGCTTCGTCTCGGCACTTGCCATTGTCATATTCTCTGAAGAGTTCTCCAGATGCGTGGATGTCTGCTTCATCGTTTCGATAATGCCACTCATGTTTTCAATCATACTGTCAAAATTCTCACTAAGACGACCGAGTTCATCTTCCCGTTGCAAATTGGAGCGCACAGTCAAATTCCCCTGCGCCAGTTCATTTGTCACATGGCTAAGGCGCTGGATCGGTCGTACAAAACGAGAAGCAAACAAAATCAAGATGATAACAGTGAACAGCAACACCCCAAGCGCAGTCGCAAATGAGATTTTAGCCAGATAGGAAAGCTGTGATGTCGCTTCACTAGCCGGTGCAGTAATAAACAGCGACCAGTGCGTGCGCGGTATCATCGTATAGTAGCCAAATTTATCAATTCCCTCGTATGTATACTTGTGCGAGCCCGTCTCCCCTTCCTGCGAGGCTTTGGCCATCTTCATCAGTGCCGGATTCGAGTTCTTTAATATATTTTCTTTTAGAATTTTTTCTCGGTTCGGATGAGCAATTAGCAGTCCACTGCTCTCCATCATAAACGAATAGCCTGTCTGACCAAGCTTCGTGCCAGAAATAATATTCGCCAGGTAATCTGCTGTAATAACCCCGCCAAGTACCCCCTTACGATTTCCAGTTGCATCCTGAATGGGCACTGCAAACACAACGATTTTCTTCCCTGTCGTTTTGGCGATGACAACGTCAGAAATCGCATTTTTCCCTTCCATCGCTTCTTTAAAATACGGACGGTCACTTACATTCGAGCGATTTCCATCTGTTGTTAAAATGTTTCCCTGTGCATCGCTTACATATAAATAATCGAATTCTCTGTTGATTTTTAACAAGTTGCGTAAATAGGGCATTGCCACTTCTGGCGTACCATTACGTAAGATGTCTGCCTGTCCAATTGTCGAAAGTATGCTTTCCCGAACAGAAATCCACGTGCTGATTTCTTTACGTAAATCGGTGATTTGAAGCATCGCTTTTTCGTTAAAGTTCTGTTCAAGAAACTCTGTGGCCTTCACATGATTAATCCAGGCAATGGTGGACAACGATGCAATTAAGATTGGCAACACCATCCACAGCAGCTTGCTTCGTAACGATTTCACAACCTTTTCTCCCCTTCCTGCTGTCACAACTATGTACTCAAATTAAAGTACCATTTCTACTATATAATTTTTCTCCATGTTTCGACAATATATGGGAGATAATTTTATGCTTCTTGCTGATTGTGATAGAGTAAAAAGAAAAAGGAATGGGAAAATATGCTCGAACAAGAATTTTTTCAGCATCTGACCGACGGGGTGGTCATTATGGACAAGCAGCGCATCATCCAGGAGATGAACCCGGCTGCTGTCCGGCTAACAGGCTGGCATATCGGGGATCAGGCTCCATACTGCACGTTCTGCCAAAAACGGGACATCCAGTCCGGAGAACAGCGGTGCCTTTTGATGGGTCATAATCCACCTCCGTACTTCGAATCCGAGATGCCGACGATGTACGGCGAAACCATTCCCGTGTCATTCAGTACAACGGATCTTTCCGGAGCACCAGATGAAGAAGGCAAGACTGTTTTAATGCTACGGGATTTGTCACAAAAGAAAAAAGAAGATGAGATTCGCATGGCAAAACTGCTGGCTCGCCAAACTATTGAAGCACAAGAAACAGAACGGAAACGAATCGCACTTGAACTGCATGACGGTGTCGGACAGTCATTATTTAGCGTATCCATGGCGCTGCAAGTGCTTGCCAGCCAGACTGAGCCATCTACCGCTTCGTTTATTACTGGGACACTGCCTGTTCTGCAGGATGCCATGCAGGAAGTAAAGCGGCTGTCCGCTGATCTGCGTCCGCCTGCTCTCGATATGCTCGGGCTCAACGCCGCGCTTACCTCTCTGATCCGGCGCATCGAACAGCATTTTCCGCTTACCGTTACGCTACATTCTAATGTAGACTCGGATACCCGCTTCACGCCGCAGCTGGAACTGAATGTATACCGCATCATTCAGGAAGCCCTGCACAACATCGCCAAACACGCACATAGCCCTGAGGCGGTAGTAGAGGTTGTATATGACTTAGAAGCAAACATGCTCACTGTCACGATCACCGATCACGGCACAGGCTTTGACACTGAAATGGTACACCGTAAAGGAGGGCTCGGACTTCGCCATATGACAGAGCGAACTCTCCTGCTTGACGGCACAATTCGCGTCTTATCTGTGCCTGACGGTGGCACAACCATCCATATTAGCATTCCGTGCGACAATAAGGAGACTTTGTATGCAGACAATTAACATTTTACTTATCGAAGATCACGTGATCGTTCGCTCCGGGCTGACACTATTCTTACATAGTCAGCCTTCTATAAAAGTTATCGGGGAAGCCGCTGACGGACAGGAAGGTCTCAAACTACTTCATGTCATCCGGCCTGATCTTATCATTACAGACCTGTCGATGCCAAAAGGCATGGACGGATTCACAACTCTACAGGAAATCAGGCGCTCGTTTCCCTCCATTCCTGTACTCATTCTGACCATGTATGATGATGAAATTTATGTAAAACAGGCCATACGACTCGGGGCACACGGTCTCGTTCTCAAGCAGACCGATACCAATCAATTACTTGCCGCTATTCATGCCATTACGCAGGGCCACAAATATTTTGACACGACGTTCCCTGCTGACCTCATCGCTCGCTTCCAGCGAGAAGTGACGGAAGAAGACAATAAAAAAACCCTGACCGCACGCGAAGAAGAAATCGTTCGCTTAACAGCCAGGGGCTATACAAATAAGGAAATTTCTGAGCAGTTATTCATCAGCGTGAAAACTGTCGAAAATCATAAGACAAGTGCCATGAAAAAACTTCAGCTTACGACACGGGCTGATCTCGTTCAGTACGCCATTGAACACGGTATGCTTCACGTGTACAAACCAACCTGATATTTACGGTCCAGCATAATGGGACAACTGCGGCAGCATACGATTTTCGGTATTCATCTGAGACTGACAAAGCGGGCAAACTGGCTGTGCTATGAATGAATAATCCTGACGCATCCAGCCATTACAGGACTCATTTTCACAGCTCCACACAGCTATTTCAAATAACGGTACTTCTTCCAGCTGCTGACGCGCACGCATGAATGCCATGCAAAATCCCCCTTTTTTCAAGAATATCCATAGTATTCCGGAGCGCGCGCACTTTATTCATCTGTCGAAACATCGAATTTACACTTGTTTTGATAACCTTTGTCGATACGGTAGGAAGTTGTCCCGTTATGCCGTATTCTTAACCATAAGCGATAACCGATGAGGGGGAACAAGTGATGCAGAGCAATAGCATGTGGATGACATCGAAAGACGTAGCAGAAAAACTCGATGTAAGCGTACGCACTATCCGCAACTGGATCGAAAACTTCAGCGCGTATATGGTGCTCCAGAAAAACAGCCAGGGCCACTTTCTCTTAAGTGAGCAGGCGTTCGCACTACTTGTAGAAATCAAACGCATGAAAGATTCCGGCGTCCCAACTCTGCGCGAAGTGGAAGAATTGCTTGTGCTTGAAAAAATCGTACCCGAGCACCGATCTGTTGAGTTTACGGATCATGCCTTCGAGGAAGGCACGGCTGTTATGTTTCCAGAAGAGGTTGCTTCACTCCCGGATCATGTGTATAGTCGCCTCAATGAAATCGAAGAAACAATCGCCCGCCAGCTGTCAGACGTCTCACGCGAGATGACAGAAGTGTTCAGTCAATCCGTCTCAGCACTTGCCAGGCCACATACTGAAGAGTCGCATCCTGCCACAGCCCCTGATTTGATGCTGACACAATACTATAAAGAAATTCTCCGCAAAATGGACGAAATGGAGAAAAAACAGGAAGACCTCCGCCTTGAAATGCGCAAAATGAACTTCGAAATTCAAATGGTCGGAGCCCTTCAAAAACAAGAAGAAAAAAAGAAAAAACGTTTCGGCTGGTCCCTATTCAACTTCTCGAAACCAGCTGCAAAATAAAAAAAGGAAGGAATCAGGAAATACTCCTGTTCCTCCTTTTTCTTTTGCCATGTATTTGTCGTTATTCGTGCGTTTCCGTAGCGTACGCACGTTTTTCTTCTTCCGTTGACTTCTCTTCCTCTTCAAGCTTACGTAGTGCTAAACGCACAATGCGCAAGTGATCTACTTCACTCACCTTGAATTCGTAACCATGACCGTATACAGTCTGCCCAACCTGCGGCGGGAATTCTACCTGGGAAAATACCCATCCGCCAATCGTATCATAGTCATCCGACTCTACGTCAAGACCAAAGCGGTCATTCACTTCCTCAATCAGCAGGCGCCCATCAACAGAATATGACGTATCAGCTCGCATCTCAATATGTGGCCGCTCTTCATCAAATTCATCCTGAATCTCACCGACAATTTCCTCGAGAATGTCTTCAACTGTAACAAGTCCAGCCGTTCCGCCATATTCATCAATCACAATGGCCATCTGTGATTTATTACGCTGCATCTGCTTAAGCAGGTCGCTAATGTGGATCGATTCCGGCACTCTCTCGACTGGTCGGATAACGGCAGACAGATCATTCTTACGATCGCTCATATACAGCTTATAGATGTCCTTAATATGAACGAAACCGATAATGTTGTCCTTATCTTCTGCCGCTACCGGATAACGAGTATGCATCTCATCCATCACCATCTGGAAGTTCTCATCGAATGTGTTATCTTTAAATACACATACCATATCCGGCCGTGGAATCATAATTTCACGCGCATTACGCTCCGCAAATTCGAACACGTTATCCACGAGCGTCAGTTCCGTCTGGTCAATCAAACCACTTTGATGGCTTTGCTGCATCAAAATCCTGATTTCTTCCTCCGTATGAGCCGAATCATGATCTTTCGACTGCTCAACCCCGATAAGATGCAGGAAGAAAAATGCGGCTTTATTCAGCATCCAGATAAACGGATACATGATCTTATGGAACAGCATAAGAGGTGGTGCTGTCCACAGTGTCATTGACTCTGCTTTTTGAATTGCCAGTGACTTCGGGGCAAGCTCCCCAAGCACGATATGCAAGAATGTAATGAGCAGGAAAGAACTAGCGATGGATACTGTATGCATCACTGTATCCGGCATATTCAGCATATGCATCAGTGGTGCAATCAGATTTGCAATCGCCGGTTCCCCGATCCAGCCAAGCGCAAGCGAGGCAAGCGTAATGCCAAGCTGTGTTGCTGACAAGTATGCGTCAAGATTATCTGTCATTTTTTTCGCCAGACTAGCACGTTTGTTCCCTTCCATCACAAGCTGATTCAGCCGTGTGCTCCGCACTTTAACAATGGCAAATTCTGCTGCCACGAAAAAGCCATTTAAAAATACAAGCAGAAAAACGGCAGCAATATAAAGTAAGCCAGACAATGGGTCAGTACTCAACTAGTTTCTGTCACTCGTAAGAATGACAGATACACCTCCTTTGTAGGTAAAAAAAATTAAAGAAACTACGGTTCCGTAATACATTCTATTATTAGTTATACCACATCTTGCCTGATTTATGAACACCCGTACCTAGTCTTCATCACGATTGCCTGCGAAAAGCCATACGTATTCGAGCAACTGAAGCACGGACATAAGTGCCGCTGCTACATACGTCAACGCTGCAGCTCCGAGCACTTTGCTCACGCCATCTTTTTCATCTTCAGCCACGATTCCTTCCACAAGCATCAGACGCTTCGCGCGCGCGCTTGCATTGAATTCAACGGGCAATGTCACCACCTGGAACAAAACGGCTGCACTGAACAGAATAATACCAAGCAAAAGCAGATTCGACATTTTGAAGAAAATTCCACCCATCAACAAAAACGGTGCGATACCCGATGAAAAATTCACAACTGGAAACATCCGATGGCGCAGAACGAGCATACTGTATCCTTCTTTGTGCTGAATCGCATGACCTACCTCATGAGACGCAACCGAAACAGATGCAATGGAATCGCCATAGTATACGGCTTCTGACAGGCGTACCGTATTGGAGATCGGGTCAAAGTGGTCACTTAAGGTTCCTGGAACCGGCTCAATCGGCACATGATATAGCCCATTATCATCGAGAATACGGCGCGCTGCTTCCGCTCCTGTTATGCCCGAGCGCACAGGCACCTCGGAAAAGCGATTGAAATTTCCTTTTACTTTAAACTGCGCCCACAATGATAACCCGAAAGCAGCCAGAATTAAAATCGTAAACGGCGTAAACAACACAGATTACTCCTCCTCTAACTTATGATGTTATAGTGTTAATACGCTGAAATCGGCTCAACGGTTTCATGTCTAATTATTATTCCTCTTCAAGCATAGCACGGTACGGATTGAACCCTGCTTGCGGATAAGCAGTACCGTACACAGAAGCAATGCTCTCTACCCCTGCCCCGTCCCAATCAATATGAAGCAATTCCTCATTCACATAGCCGATAATCGGCAAATGCCCGAGCGAAAGGGGCATTTCTTCCTCAAGCCTTTGATATTCCGTAATGGACATAAGCATTGTCGCTAGCGGATTCGCATCCAGCTCATCCGTATTGATAATCTGGTATACATCAAGAAGCTGCGGCGTCATCGTAATACCAAGCAGATGAGTATCCTCACCGGCCCGATTCTGTCCGCTTCCTTCCCCTACCCAGATGTAAAGCTCGGCAGCCCGCGCCTGTGGGCTCGGATGTCTGCGCATCATCCACAACGCCCGGTATACCGCTCCCATGACCTGCTCTTTAGCAGCTTCTTCTCCAAGACGGCGCAGGAGAGCACTGTAGTCAAAATAAAACGTAAAGCCCAAATCAAGAAAACGCGCCGGGTCTATGTCACTTCCGTTTACGATGCGGGCCGGAACTTCTTCTTCTGCCTCTGACTGCAGATCATTCCGATAAGCCGCTAACAGATGTTCAACTGCTTCATCTTTCTCCTCATCCGGAAACGAAATCGATTCCGAATAAATGTGCATGATCCCTTCTTCCGTCGGGGCAAGATGATGCACCCAGATGACGTCCTGTTCTATCAGGCGAATCGCCAAATACCGCCCCGTATCTTCTTCAACTGGGAACGAAAAAGGAAACCCGAGCGGATTATCCGGGTCATCTACCATCCAAAGCACCGCAATCCACGTCTGCTTATGGCGCGTAAAATCAATGTATACCTGCGCTTCAGCCAGATTGCCAAAGCTGTCAATATCGTCATGCACGATGACAGCTTCCACATCACCTGTACAGGTCAGACGTGGAAAGTACGTCTGACCATCCTCATCGAATTGCTCGTATATATCCGCAAACCTCTGTACATCAAGGATATGACCCATCGTTGTCTCATCCGGTGACAGCCGTCCGTCCGGCAGCGCGACTGCCGGCTTCATATCCTGGAGTTCTTTTCTCACTTATTCCCCTCCGTCGGGCTATCTGTACGCCCGTTCTTTTTGATAACACTCCATGTCTCCATCTGCTTGAGGAATGCATGATCGGTTGAATCAATATGAATAGGAGTTAATGCGATATAGCCGTTGCGCACCATATAATAGTCATTACTCTCCACAATCTTCGTCTTGCCATATTCTCGTTCCAACCAGTATTCCGGCACGCCAGTCTTCCCTGGTTTCTCATCGATCCGGTCGCGGTAATGATGAATGTCGAGTCCCGTTACAACAGTGCCTTTTACTTGATCAGCAGGAATGTGTGGAATATTGATGTTAATCATCACATCTGGCGGAATGTCGTGAATTTTGATTTCTTCCCAGATCGGGCGCACCATTTTTTCCACCTCACCAAAATCATGCTTGTGGAAGTGATTTTCATAGGAGACCGCAATAGCAGGCACTTCGTAGATCACCGCCTCACGCGCCGCACTTACCGTTCCGGAATAGTATACGTCCTTCCCAATATTAAGTCCTGCGTTAATACCGGAGATCACAACATCTGGACGCTCTTTGCAGATCACATTGAGTGCCATTTTCACACAGTCAGCCGGTGTTCCGTTCACAGCCCATGCCTGCACATGATCCATTCCATGGAAATCCACCTTCTGCACAGTCAACCCTTCCCGCACGGTAATACGATGTCCTTCCGCACTTCGCTCGCTGTCAGGTGCAACTACAATCACATCCGCCAGTCCTTCGAGCGAGCGAACAAGCTTGTGAATGCCAAGCGCATGAATCCCATCATCATTCGTTACGACTACTTTGTACATACATGCCTGTCCTCCACATTTATGGTTTTGTTTCTACTATTTTACTCGTTATCCTGTAAAAAAGCACGTATTCCGCCACTGAATGCTGTTGACACCTATCCTTTCTTTTGAATCTTTTCTTTTACCCAGACCACCATGATTCCCAATGAAACCCAGAGTAAACATAGGAAAACAAATCCTCCCAACAAAGGGATATTAACCGCCGCCATTACAATCAAAGCACCCGTAAACGCCTGCAGCCACGTATCCATCTGGCTATTATTAGGCATCCATTCCGCTATCCTGATGCTGATTGCTGTAAGACCGATCACGAAAAAAAGCAGGACAAGCAGCAACAACAAGACAACAAAAGGAATTCCAATTACGGTAATCGACAACAAAATACTAATCGCACTGACCATAAGGCTAGCAACAAACCCAATCATAAGCAGTTGAATAAGCGAATGGCGTATTTGTGCGACAAACGGATGGAGTCGATGTTTTACTACATATACCGTGAGCACGGGTAAAAGAATTAACAGTAAACTCAGAACAATTTGTATGAACCAAATTCCAAGCAAAGACCCCCCCGCAATAAATAAGCTATTTTTCACTGCATTGTCAAATGCAATATTCAATACGTACTCTTGTAATTGCGCCCCGGTTTCTTGACTTATTTTCCCACCGATAACAACTACAATGCCCCCGACTTGAGCGGATTTCCCTAATGTAAGATCCCCATTAAAAACAATCACCGCATCCCGTACATGTCCGTAAATTTCTGCATTTCCTCCAGTTACAATCACATTTTCAACGGTCTGTCCAGCTGGAATGACAGTGTCCTGATGCATAAATAGCCCTTCATTTGCCGCAAAGACAACGGAATGCGTACCTAGCACTATTGCAATAACAATAGAAAAAACAGAAAGTAATTTTTTCATTCCCTACATCACCCCATTTTCTTGCCCCGCTATTCGCATGGAAAGCAATTTGCGCAAGAACCATATCGATATCAATAGGAGAAAAACAGCAAATCCGGCAATTCCACTTAAAAAAGAAGGAGTCTGCAAAATAACCAGCGTAATCATTTTCCATACCGCCATCACTATGGCTGCGAAAGAGGATAAAAATCCAGATCCAATCGTACCCGCATATAACAAGGCCACCATAAAAAATACGCAGATGAATGTTCCGGCAACAACCGCAGGTATTGTACTATTTCTTTTAGAAATTGCGGCCGTATTATTTTCGATAAATTCCATTATTTTTTCTGTCATGTATTCAGGTGCACAAACAGACTGATATGTGGAAAAGGTTTGATATTTTATAAAAGATAATTCATCCACTACGCCCTGGCATTTTTCACATGCTTCTAAATGCTGTTCAACTACTGCATGTTCCTCGATTGATAATTCATGATCCAGATAAGCAGATAGCATATCCTCCATGTGCTCCATACTTGTCCCTCCTTTTTTATTCAGTCAATTCTTTTCGTAAAGCGAGCCTAGCAGCATGGATTCGTGACTTCACAGTTCCAACGGGTATTTTTAGTATTTCAGCCATTTCATCATAAGAAAATCCCTGGATATCACGTAAAGTAATAGCCATGCGGTGCTCAGGGGAAAGCTTTTGCATCGCTTCTTCAATATTCAATTGTACATGCTTTTGTTCTACGGAACTTGGAGCCTGTGTAAAAAAAATTTGTTTTTCGATATCCTCTTCAATAAACGTATTCTCTCGCTTCTTCTTTCGGATACGGTCATAGCATAATCGCGATACAATTTGAGCTAACCAGGGGACAAATGCATAGGCCTGCTCCAGTTTTGCTAACGAAGAGTACACTTTAAGAAAGGCCTCCTGCGAAACATCCTCGGCCTCCATTCGATCATGCAACATCGCATAGGCCTGACGAAAGACAGCCCCCTTATACCGATTGATTAGCTGTACAAACGCTTCCTGTTCTCCCTGGCTTGCTCTCCCAATCAATCCATAAAGTTCATGATCCAACTACTTTCACCACCCAACCATTCGAACATTCCACTTCCTTACTTCCTTCTTTTTGACATATGTCAAACAAAGAGACTGAGGGGTATGTAAAAAAGTTCAATAGAAAAATTTTTTTCTTCCTGAACTTTTTTCTATACTCGTTAGTCCTTTTATTTATGAACTGAGAAAATACGGAGGCAACCCATCATGACATTATTTAATTTGGATTATAATCTTTTTCAACTCATTAATCATCTCGCTGTCGTTTACCCTTCCCTAAACCCTCTCATGCGTTTTTTATCGCAAGAGGGAGAATACGTATTTTACGTAGGCATTATTGTTTACTGGTTTACTCGAAAGGAACAAAATCGCTGGATGGTGATGCATTCATTAGTCGCTGCGTGTGTAGCTCTTGGGATTAGCGGGTTAATTGGTGACTTCTTGTATCGAGATCGCCCTTTTGTGTCCCATCATGTTAATCAGTTAATTCCGCATGCTATGAACGCTTCCTTTCCAAGTGATCACGCTACCGGTGCCTTTGTTATCGCTACTTCCATTTGGCTTTTCCGTAAACGTGAAGGATGGGCCTGGCTGTTATTAGCTGCTGGCGTAGCATTTTCACGTATTTGGGTAGGCGTCCATTACCCGCTAGATGTACTTGCTGGAACGTTACTCGGGTTTTCCACCGCAATATGTATGTATAAATGGCTACCAAAATGGAAAGTAACGGCTAACCTGCTGCATCAAGGGCTACTTTTATATGAAAAAATGGAACGCCGCATTTTACCTATAAATCACACCAAAAACCCACAGTAAGGGCTTTTACATGTTGCTCTCTTTCATAAATATGCTCGCAAGATGATATATGAAAGTTTTTCCATTTACGTATGGAGTATATCCTATATTCCACGACGGAAAAATAAAAGTGTGTTACCTCATTAGATCATCATTACGTAAGCATATACACAGTAAGGGAGAAAAACACATGCAGAAGATTATCATCATCCTTACATTATTTCTTGCAATAAGCTCGCTAGCATACGCGAAACAAAGTCTTGACTACACAGGAGCACAACGTGTTCCTGTGCTTTTATACCATCATATTTTACGAAAAGAAGAAAATAAAAAATTTAAATACAACTCAGGCGTAATTACACCTGAGTTATTTGCACAGCAAATAAAACTATTGCACGATAACGGATATAAAACCATAACGCTACACGAACTTGAGCAATTTATTACTAAAAAAACTACACTACCTAAAAAGAGTGTTGTCATTACGTTTGATGATGGATATTTAAGTAATCTTACATATGCGTACCCCATTTTGAAAAAATATAACTATACAGCTGCTCTTTTCCTTATTACAGAGAATATACGAAGCCAACCAGAAACATTTAATCCAGACAAACTGAATTACATAAGTTGGCCAGAACTCGCTAAATACTCAGACGTATTTCAATACGAAGGTCATACTGACGGGTTCCATCGAACGGTTGGTAGCACAAGCTTTTTACTTGCTAAGTCTCCGGAGGATGTACTTATTGATCTTGAGTTGTCTAAAATGCTGTTGCACACTCATTATTTTGCGTATCCTTACGGTCAATATAACAAAAATACCATCCAGTTAGTAAAGAAAGCAGGCTATACAATGGCATTTACGACTCGTCCTACTAAAGCAAAACCGGGAACCTCACCGTTTGAGGTTCCTCGGTATGGTATTCTTTCCACCACAACCATGCAGCAATTCAAAAATATCATCGGAATTCCCTAGCCCTTACACAAACGCCGTTATTTTAAACAAGAGTACCGGTTAGAAAAAAAGCGTAAGTCGGTTCCGTCTCACAAACCGAAGTCCCATATAACTGGCTAATCCACCATAAAACAAAACCATCTTTTCGATTTCCTGAAACGATACAGGTAGCGTATTAAAGAACATCTCATTTATTGTTCCAAGTATCCAGAAGCAGCCAATCCCGATAACAAGAATATGACAGGCTTCCCACAAAGCAGGCATAAACAAAAAAATTCTATTATGGCTTTTCTTTATTTGCCCTATATTCCATAGTACCGAAACACATTCTAATGAGAGCATGCTAATAACCGTCCCTTCATAGCCGAATCCAGGAATAGCTATCAACAAGTATGCCAGAACTACAGAGCAAATACTTCCAAATAGCAAGCCCTTTACGGGTTCCCGCTCTCTTTCCTGCGCCCATAAAATGGTAGTCGTTACTTCCCGAAGTCCTGTAAGTAGCGGAATCGCACACAAATAGCGGATGGCATACTCTACTTCTTCTTTCCCGAATAGAAGTACTGATACATCATGCGCATAGAAAAAAAGAAAGAGCGTGGAAACCATGCCTAAGCCCCAAGCTAGTTGGAGAGCCAGGCACGATCTTCTAACAAACGCTTTGTTTTTTTTATTCTTCCAATCTTCTGTTATTTTTGCAGATAGCGTATGCGAAATGGCAGCTGTGATAATAGTCGGGAAATAAACAGCGGTTACCGCCATTCCTGAAATCTCACCAAAAGCAGCAATCGCTTGATCGGCACTCATTCCCCCATCTTGAAGACGATGTGGAATGATAAGCGCATCCAAAAACTCGGATACAGGAACGATAAGGCGAGTCGCCAAAATGGCAACCGAGCTGTACAGAAAGATAGGCAGGCTCATCGAGATCGTCTGCCTCAATCTTTCGCCATCAACAACTCGCAAGGACATACGCAATGGTATTAGTAAAAACAATAAGGCACACACCGCTCCCGTGAAGGCCCCAAAAACTGCCCCACTAACCGCCCATACTTTTCCATGTATTGCCCATGTGGTCGCTAATCCAAGCATCGTACATACACGAACTAACTGTTCAAGTACTTCAGAGCTTGCGATAAATCCGTACGATTCAATCCCTTGCAAATATCCGCGAACAAGATGAAGCAACGGGACGATAAATAAAGCAGGCGCTATATATTGAATCGGAATAGTAAGATTCTGATCCCCCATAAATAAAGCAATGGCTGGTGCAAAAGCATAAGAAAGATACCCTGCCCCACCCCCAATCACCGCCAGGCAAACAAGCATCATCATTACGAGATTTTTTCCACGCCGCGTATCTTTTGCTGTCATCAGAAACAACGCGGTTGGAAATCCAGCCGTAATCATGGTAAGAATCAATCCATAAAAAGAATAGGCCATCTGGTATAGCCCTACCCCTTCCGCCCCTAGCAACCGAAACAACGGGATACGAACGAGCGCCCCCATTACCTTAACAATAAAAATGGCACTTGTTCGAAGTGCCATTTGTTTTAAAAAAACAGGCATGGCTTCCCTTCCCTTTCTGAGCTTCCAAGCGCCTTGTCCTGTTTATACTGTATGAATGTACATGCTCTCCTATGACCTGACTTTCTATATTTTGCTTAATCCCGTATATGGATCAGTACAAATTTTGTATACTTATCCCAGCCTAAATCCCATGGAACACGGTAGCGATCTCCTGTATGAGAATTCACCAATACATACCCATTCTCATCACGGCCCACGACGATCGAAAAATGGTCAATATCGCCGTGCATTTCATAACCAATCAAATCTCCTGGTTGTAAACGTGCCATAGCTCCTTCACGGTTTCTAATGGTAGGTTTTATTACATCAGCATATGAGCCTCTTGCTATCACTTTCCCATATCCACTGCGAATCAGAAAATTCTTAAAGGAGTCGGTTCGCACCCACGGAGTGCTTCCTCCCTGCTTGTAGCGATAATACCAGCCACTACGCATGGGGAGCCCTCCCCCTTCCTCTTGATCACCGAGGACCTGGGAAGCAAAGTTCGTACAATCCCCTCCCTCATGATGATAATCCCGATATTTCGGATTATAACGGTGATCGTTCCCGGCCCCCCATGCTGCTCCTGCATATTTATTGGCATACTCCACCGCTTTATTTCGGTTATATTTTTTCATTCGTGTGACTGATTCGGATTGATCGACAGCGTTTAGGACAAAAGCTTGGTTATGCGACATATCCTTCATCGAATGGGAAGGGATCGTAGCCGGATTCTCTTCAATTGGATCAGAATACCATTCCCTGGCGACATGCCAACCTGCCTGTGTTTTTTCCAGACGAATGCCATGGCGTGTACCTGTTCCAAATGATTGGGGACGTATACTTTTACCGGGATATATATACGTCAGTTTTAGTGTATGTAGGAGAGATATCGTAGCCATATTCCCCTGTATTTTAGTACGAGTGATTGTAATACTGCTGTTTGCTTCGACAAATGCTACTCCCCTTTTCTCTGCCCATTTTTGAATATAATTTGCCCGCCGATTCTCATGCTGTAGTGCATACAAACTGGTTTTTTGTTTCGGATTGTAATATTTTTCGATCATACGGGAGTTATTCTCGATAAGCAATTGTGTCCGTACTTCAAATAGCTTGTTAAGAAAAGCATGGATTTCTGCCTCCGTATCACTTTCTGTAGCATGAACGGGACGAGGAACCACCAATAAAAATACACATAAGCAGTTGACGATTATCTTTTTCATCATTCCCTATCACCTTTATTTCCCTTAACATAACGAAGCTGTACTAGTATGTGCATTCATACCACTTCTCAATAGTAGAAACTTTAGGAATCCCCTGTTCCATACGGCAAATGTCCGATTATTGCCTAACATTAATAAAAAAATATATTTACCACCACGGGCAAATCCATGTATATTGAGTGAAGAATACATTTATTGTCATCCATATCCTTCCGGACGATCAGGGAGGAAGACGGATGGAAAGGAAGAGGAATGGAGCTTTTACGCAAAATCGGGCAGGTATTTGAAGCGAATCACATTCCGTATCAGTTAGAAAATCCAGCGGAAGGTCATTATTTATACCGAACGGTTGAAGAAATGCGCGATGCCGGAATGACACCGGATAATGTGGTACTTGATCTGTTTTTTGATTTCAAAAATGAGGCTGTGTTCCTCGGTATGATCCGCATCCCACATAAGCTGCGCGGCAAAAACATCGGGGCTGATATCGTGCGCTTAATGAAAGAATGCGCCATTGAGAATCATTGGGTCGTAATCCTCGAAAGCGCACCGGAGAATCTTCTTTTCTGGCAAAAGATGCACTTCTCAAGCTTTATGTACGAAACATATGGCTTCTGGATGATGGGCTATGGGGCAAAAAGCAAATTGATCTTCAAAGTAAAATGGACACAGATGAAAAAAAACTTGTATGCCAATGCATAGCATAAAACCAGGCAGCATACCTGAGAAACGGGTAGCTGCCTTTCTTTTTAGCGGACTTCGTGAGCGCTAGCAAGCGGATAAAACACATATTCGGCCCGGCCCACTACATGACTGCGCTCAATAAATCCGATCTCCCGGCTGTCCATGCTTCGGTTGCGATTATCCCCCATCACAAAATATGAATCCTTTGGTACAACAAGCCGTTCAAATCCTGACAATGTCACTTCCGCTATGTATGGTTCATTCGCCACACTTCCATTCCGATACAGAACGCCATTCTTCAATTCCAGTTCATCTCCTGGAATGCCAATGATACGCTTAATATAATCATCTTCTTTGGTAGCGTGTAGCACGATTACATCGCCCCTCTGTGGGTTCTCTGCATAGTACACCCCTTTATTCACCAGGATGCGTTCATTATTAATGAGAGTTGGCTCCATCGATACGCCTTTCACGACATACGGGGCAAATAAGAAGAGACGAACTCCTATAATCCCGCCCACAATAATCAGAAAATACCGACTCCATGTAACAAGTTCCAACTGCTTCTTCACAGCACCGCCCCCCTCTCTGTTCTTCTTCTGCCTCTCGATACTTACATCTGTACAAACGCGGAAAAGCGTATCCCGCAATGGGACACGCTTCCTTCCACCTATCTGACTATCACTTCGTATTAATCCACACGCTCTTCACTTCTGTGTACATTTCAAGCGCATAGCTG
Source organism: Aneurinibacillus soli (assembly GCF_002355375.1). Taxonomy (GTDB): domain Bacteria; phylum Bacillota; class Bacilli; order Aneurinibacillales; family Aneurinibacillaceae; genus Aneurinibacillus; species Aneurinibacillus soli. The sequence continues at coordinate 3,276,552 of NZ_AP017312.1, forward strand.
CCCATCTCCCGACCAATGCCGCTCTGCTTGTAGCCGCCAAACGGGGATGCTGCATCGAATACGTTGTAGCAATTCACCCATACGGTGCCCGCACGAATACGGTCCGCAAGTTTATGTGCGGTAGACAGGTTCTGTGTCCACACACCTGCTGCTAGTCCATAATTCGTACGATTCGCACGCTCAATTACATCCTCAATGTCATCAAATGGCATCGCCGCAAGCACCGGGCCAAAGATTTCTTCCTGCGCGATTGTCATATCATCTGATACGTCAGAGAATACTGTCGGCGTCACAAAATAGCCATTCGCCAGCTCCTCTGCGCTTTCCACTGCGGTAATGCGCTGTGCACCTTCTTTCAGACCAACATCGATATAATCGCTAACACGGCTGAACTGCTCCGCTGATACGAGTGGTCCCATCTGCGTATCCTGGAGAAGGCCGTTACCCACTTTAATTTTCTTCGCATGATCTACCATGTCACTTAACACGTTATCGTACACTTTTTTATGCACATACAGACGGGAGCCTGCGCAGCATACTTGCCCCTGGTTGAAGAAAATACCGCTGAGCGCTCCCGGAATCGCGCGGGACATATCCGCATCTGGCAGGATAATGTTCGGAGATTTACCCCCAAGCTCAAGGGAAATCTTCTTCAGTGTGCCGGCAGCCTGACGCATGATCAGACGGCCAACATCCGTTGAACCGGTGAACGCAATCTTGTCAACATCGTAATGATCAACAAGCGGCTGTCCTGCCGTCTCGCCAAATCCAGTCACAATGTTTACTACGCCATCCGGGAAGCCCGCTTCCATAATCAGTTCACCAAGGCGCAGTGCTGACAACGGCGTCTGTTCTGCCGGCTTCAAGACTACTGTATTACCGCATGCGAGAGCCGCACCCAGCTTCCACGCCGCCATAAGAAGCGGGAAGTTCCACGGGATGATCTGGCCAACTACGCCAACCGGCTCGCGTTTTGTATAGTTAAAGAAATTCGGAATGGATACCGGAATTGTTTGTCCATAAATTTTTGTTGCCCATCCCGCATAATAACGAAAATGGTCAACGGTAAGCGGAACGTCCGCATTCGCCGTTTCACGAATCGGCTTGCCATTATCCAGTGTCTCAAGTTGGGCCAGTTCTTCCGTATTTTGTTCAATTAGCTCAGCCAGTCGATACAGGAGCTTGCCGCGTGCCGAAGGGGTCATTCGTCCCCATTTGCCATTCAGAGCTGCTCGTGCCGCCTTAACCGCCTTATCAATATCTTCCGCGTTTCCATCCGCCACCTGACAGAGTACTTCTTTCGTAGCCGGGTTAATGGTCTCGAACGTTTGTCCAGAGGAAGACTCTACCCACTGCCCGTTAATGAGCAATTTTTTCGGGCCTTTCAGGAATGATTCTACATTCGGGTTTAAAGATGGCGAAGCGAGTTGCATGAACAAATGCCTCCTTTAGAATTAAAATGGTGACCAACCACTTTTTACTATAACTGAAAACGTTACCATTTAAAAGTATTTTTTGAATTTATAAAAAACTTTATATTTTCTTGGGTTTTGGCATACGGTTTGCTTAACATATAGGCGAAAGCCAAACAAAATGAGGAGAGATAAAATGTCTCACAAGAAACACATGCTGCTGGCGAATCTTGCTCTGCTCGGCATCGCGATTGCCTGGGGGTATACATTCGTCTTGACGAAAGATTTGCTGGAAGAAATGGGACCGTTATATTTCATCGGCACCCGCTTCCTGCTGGCAGCGCTTTTGCTGCTTCCGTTTTGCTGGAAGCATCTCAGACGCACGGATCGTGAAGTCTGGAAATCCGGGCTTGCCTGCGGCTTACTACTGTGGGCTTCCTTCACCCTTCAAGTTGTCGGCATCAATCTGACGACACCAGGTAAAGCAGGGGTTCTCACAGGAACTATGGTGATTTTCGCTCCGCTTTTATATTTTGTATGGGCACGAATTCCTGTACAGACAGGACCTTTGCTTGGCAGTCTGTGCGCATTCTCCGGGCTAATTCTTCTCTCATGGGATAGCAATTGGTCTGGCATAAATCTCGGTGATGGACTCACGCTCTTATGCGCATTTTGCTTTGCTATCCACATGGTTATGGTCGATCGGCTGTATCACAAAAATATTACATTTGATGCACTTCTATTCGTCATGATTCAGCTATTCGTAGTTGGCATCATTGACACTGCACTTGCTATAGCTACAGAACCTGTACCTGGCATGTTGTCTCCATACGGCTGGTTTGCCTATCTATTCGATCTGCTTATCGGTACAGCGCTTGCTTATGTCGTACAGATTAAAGCCCAGAAGTATTCACCACCAACACATGTCAGTCTGATTTTGGCGTTTGAACCCGTATTCGCTTTCATCTTTTCCTGGCTGTTATGGGGGGAAGCGGCTACATCGGCTGTCGTGGTCGGCATTGTACTCATTCTCGCAGGCATTTTCGTGACAGAAGGCTGGGAGATGGTGCGTACTCGTATGAAAAACACAGCACTGTATGATGAGGAACGGGCATCTGGATAAATTTTAAAAAAACTGTCCCTCAGGTTATCGGGGCATTTTTTTTGGAATCGACAACGTGCGGTGGGAGAGAGTAGGAGAAGGGATGAGTCGTTCTCTCTCCGCTAGGTAAAAAGCCTACAGACGCTCTCTTGTTCCTCCCTTTTCCCACTCCACGCAACGCTTCGGTTTACAAAATCGCGCTCGATGTAAATGAAAAGTCATCAAATCATTACTGTCTTCCTCGAACAAATCGTCTTTTACTTTCAACTACATAGCAAAGCTCAGCATCAAAGCTTTTTGCTTGCTATTTATCTGCCAAACTAAGTCGGGAGCGGAGAAGGGAGTCGCTATGGAACGCCTTTACGCAGAATACTTAGCGGAAGGGGGGAGTCGAACGGACTTTTGCCCACAATGCTTCTGTGAATTTCCCTCTTCGCTCCTCGTTTGTGGGCGAGTTCGCCTGCCTCCTGGAGCGGACAGCCCTCGCTTCCCCGCAAAGCGTAACAAAGTGACAAAGCGACTTCCTTCTCCGCTCCCCCACCGCACGTTGGCAGAAGCAAATCAGCAAACAAAAAAGAGGCTAGCCTCACACTGAGACAGCCTCTTCTCTGCTATTTTTGCTATTATTCATGCCAGAACGACAGAAGCGCTTCCCGTACAAGCTTAGCTCCGAGCGCGGCGGTAATCCCGGCATGATCGTTCGGCGGCGATACTTCTACCAGATCCATGCCAACAATGTTCTGACCACGCAGCAAGCGGAGGGCCTGCAGCATCTCCATTGCGGATACGCCACCTGGCTCCTGGGTGCCTGTTCCTGGCGCAAACGCTGGATCCACTACGTCAATATCAAGCGTCACATAGATCGGGCGGCCCGTAATTTCCGGCAGAATGCGCGTAAGCGGCTCCAGTACCGTATCCTGTGTCAGATTCGTATGCGCTGCTGCATACTCGAATTCATCCTGTTCACCGGATCGAATGCCGAATTGATAAATATGAGAAGGAGAAACGAACTTCGTGATGTGCTTAATAACGGTAGCATGACTCATCGCTTCTCCAAAAAATTCGTTACGCAAATCAGTATGCGCATCGAAATGCAACAGTACAACATCCGGATACTTCTCGGCAACTGCACGAACGGACGCATACGTGACAAGATGCTCACCGCCCAGCATAAATGGAATCTGCCCGCGTCTCACAATGTCTCTCGTAGCCTCATAAATAACCTCAAGCGACTTATCCACATTGCCAAACGGAAGCACCAGATCTCCAATATCTGCAAATTTGACAGCGGATAAACGACGACCAAGTGCCGGACTGTATTCCTCAAATCCCTGCGAGGCATGGCGGATTCCCTGCGGACCAAAACGGCTTCCTACTTTGAAGCTAACCGTATAATCCATCGGTGCGCCATATAAGATTACTTGCGCCTGCTTTGGATTTTGCATCGCTTTAATAAAAGTACCCGGCTGAATATACGAAACTGCATGTGCTGTATTCATCTATAAAACCCTCCATTTTTTATAAATGTTTATATAACAAACGGAGAGTGAATAATCAGGACCATCGAAAGCAGTACAGCAATTAGAAATAGCTTATTTTGCATAGGCAGCCCCCATTTCTGCAATGAGTCGGCGACAGCAAGTGTAGCACCTCTGTCACTTCTTACTACCTTGCAAACACTGCGCCAATAGTGCACACGGTCAAGAGCATACTTTAGTGCAGAATCTACATGCTAAAATGAATAGTTATATTCATTACAGAATAAAACTTTCTGTATCAGAACCGGACAGTCCTATTCCGTCGGCCGATGTCGCTGCTTCGGATTGCGCATCACCATGTACGGTTCGATCTCTCCCTCTACATACATAAACGGGAGCGACGTAATCGGTACATCACCACGCATCGAGAAATCGACCGCGATTTGTGCCAGCATATAAGCCCCCTTCGCATCGGCCATATCGGCTATAATGAGAACATCTTGATGCGGCACAGCAACGCCCATTTTGCCGTTTATACGTGAAGCCATATCGGTCATCAACTCTGTGTTCAATACCCGACTCGCACTGTAGCTGTCCGAAAACGCATAAAAATAAAACACATGGTCTCCCACCTGATCACGTCTTGGCTCTCCACCAAGTCGCGTCAAGTTTTCAACTGCATACGTATGCAGCCTCTCTGCCGACATCCCCGCTTCCGTCAACATATCCTCTGTAATAAGCGTGTACCCTGCTTCTAGTTCAAGCGCGTACAGTACAACCGTCTCTGCCGTATGCTTTCGGTGCACGAATGACTGACTCGCTTTTTCTTTCAGAAACGAAGGGTGACGCAGTACCGGATACAGCTTTTCTTCCTGTCCCATAAGGTGCGGCTTACTTCCCGCTTCCCGCACAGCTACAGCTACCCGGTCTGCAAATGCAAAAACAAGTGCCTCCTCCTCCGTTTCATTCCCCTCCACCTTGGCCAGCAGTGGCGCAAGCTGGATCGCCATATCCTCCCTACCCGGGCTGGCAAGCGCTATTTCTGTATCCACTTTTCCGACGAGTGCTCGCCAGTCTGACGGGAGCTTTTGTGCAAGCCTCTCGATTACAAGTTGCTGTATCCGCTGTTGGAATATTTGCTGCTCATTTTTCTGTGTCATTTTAATCCGCCTTTGCTGTAGTAATATACGTATCTATCTTATCTAATCAAGCGAAGACAGGCCTGCTTGTTCAGGAGTCTTTTTCCTTTACGTCCTTTTTTCCTTGATTCGGCTAGTTGAAGTGCTACCAGTCCTGAGATGTGTGCGGCGGCCATTGAGGTACCACTTAGTTTTTTATACGTCTTCCTCGGCCATGTGGATAAAATACTCACGCCAGGTGCTATCACATCAAGCCCGTGTCCACGTGCGCTGAATGCCGCGAGCTCTCCTTGTTTCGTACTCGCTCCTACTGCAATCACTTCAGGATAACGCGCCGGAAACTCAATCTCTCCTCCATTATTCCCTGCAGACGCAACCAGGAATATCCCCGCCGCAGATGCCCGCTTAATGGCTGCATGCAATGCGGGGCTGTCCCCCACCATACCGAAGCTCATATTAATGATATCCATTTTATTCGTAATCGCCCAGTCAATCCCTTTCACAATTGCTGCAAGCTCTCCTACTCCATCCGAATCGAATGCTCGCACATCATACAAAGACACTTGCGGTGCTACTCCAACGACACCAATCTGATTATCCAGTGCAGCAATCGTACCGGCTATATGGGTTCCATGTCCCCCATTTCCCCGACGATCCACAATGTTTCCACCGACAAAATCCGCACTGCCCCTCACACGACCGCGCAGATCAGGATGCGTACGCACAATTCCTGTATCGATGACCGCCACCTTTACCCCCTTGCCCATTGTTTCTTTCCAAAGCTTTGGAGCACCGATTTTTTTTATCCCCCATGGAATAACCTGGTGGCTGTGCACGCGAACACATATATTTTCTTCCACCTGTGCCGTCGCAGGAAGCAAATGGTGACACCGCTCGTACTGCTCAGCCGACACAAATAGACAAAGGACGCTATCACAGCGCCCGAATTGTACTGCTTCTCCCTCTTTTCCCAGTCGCTCTGCTGTCTTTTGAAACGCACGCCGCCGTGAAAATGAGATCACCTTCATATGCTGTACCTCCGCTTTTTACCTTATCGTACGCAGAAGCATGTGAAGACGTATAGGCATTGTCATGATTGGGTGAATAGACGGGACTCGAAGCGAGCCACAAGCATGTTCGCATCTTCCCCAGTCTGCGCTGCCACTTGTGCCAGTACAGCACGAATGAATCTGATGAATTCATCGAGCTCTTCGCTATCAAATACGACCTGATCATTCTCCATACGAGATGTAACAACCATTGACGTCACAAACTGAGTCATCGGCACATGCTCATCATTCAGAACATAAAACACATACGGATGCTGTTCCACAAGCTTGCTGGCCCACGCATTAACAGCCGCGTTGTTCATCATATCTTCAAGCTCCCCAGAAAAACCGTAAAACGCAAAAACAAGCGACTCTTTCCGACGCGCAAGGGCGGCTGTGTCTTCCAGCAGCGGGGCAAAAAAAGCGTCGATTTTCCCAATATCCTCGCGCTCCACTTCCTCTCGCGAAATCTGCAGCGGGGTAATGTGCGAGACATCATCCGGGCTACGCTCCATGCTCTCTTCCTCTGCTGCTTCGTCCGGCACGGCATCTGACATTTCGGCCAGCCATGATTCAAATGAGACAAAGTCATCCTCATGCAGTTCCCAGCCGATCGCTTCGACAAACAGCCGGGCACGTGGACGCGGCTTCATCCCAATCGCTTCGCACGTATCGTAAATCATTACCATTCGGCTCTGAACGAATGTCTCCTGCTCCTCGTGGTCTGCCGGAAGTACATACGTGCGATACAGACGAGCTGTTTCTGTATCTGCCCAGTCTAGAAGCGCCGTCGCATCATACGTTTCCCGCTCAATGCGGTCGATACAGGCATGAATCCGATCCGAATCCAGATTGTATCCCCCGGCTCGCAGGCGAATCCATTCCCCACGTTCTCTGGCTTCGATTCGGGCAACCAATTCTTCTACCATGCGGGCTGACTCTTCACACAGCTCCTCTTCTTCAAACTCAGCCTTTGTAAGCATGAGTTCATACGAACTTTGGGGCTTGCTTTCTATATGTATATCGTCCACAGCTTGCACAACGCTCTCTGCGGAATCGAACGCTTCCTCCGTGTGCCTGCGCCCCGCAAATACTTTGCGCAAGAATTGTTTCATCATGTGAACTCCTCCTGTTGTTTCTCTTTTCTTTTCCTTTTTCATTGTACTGGTAAAACGCATATGAAAAAAGTGAAAAAAAACACAGAGTCATCTGATTGACAACGAGGGGAACGTGCATTATGATGATTCAATCGTAATTCAATTGCCGAGTCCATTACGGAGCGGGGGACCCGAAACTCGGGGTGAATCGCACAGTGCGTAGGGCGTCCTTTCGTCCGAACCCGTCAGCTAACCTCGCAGGCAGAATAAGGAGAGGAATTATGGTTCAATTTTTCAGGAGTGTACTGGCCAAAAAAGATAAGAAGCCAAAAACACACCAGGAATTACAAGCGGATGTGCGTCTTTTGCTCAATGGTTTGGCCGGCAAAAAAGCGAATGTTACAGTCGAAACACCGGGCGAGACCAAACAAATTTCCGGCATTCTCAAAAAAGCAGCAGCTGAAATTATGGGAAGCCAGTATCAGTGCCTTCATTTTTGCCTCGACATCGACACGCACTGCATCGGTACACTAGAACTTAGCTCTATTCATGAGGAAGCCGATCGAATTGTGATTCTTTGTGAACCGAATCATAGCCATCCAGGACGCTACAACAAAATCATCACAATTACTAAATAACCAATAACCTCACCCCCGCGAAGTTTCGCGGGGGTGTTTATATATGTCGTACCAAGTACAAACTAACATAGACCGCCCCAGATTGTAATATAACAGTTCTATTCGGAGCTATTTTTTATTTTCCTGCCATATTCTCATCACACCAAAAATATGAAAAAGGAAGCACGATGGAGAAAAACAAAGAATTCAGAACATTTCACTGAAAAATCACTCATTAATGATGTAAAACACACTTGCTCACATTATATCTGTTATAATACAATAAAAACATCAAAGGAGGCGTCCAACATGATTCCAGTATCTGAGTTCTATAACAACCTTCCGAAGAAAACATGTGCACGCTGTGGAGCTGAACTGTCCGAGCAGGCTGAGTCCTATATGGCTGAATGCGACAGCAGCGACAAGTGCACTGACTTGACTCACTAAGTGATGATGATTTTGTAAACCTTGTTACGTTGAGAACCTTATCCCACACTTGAACACCTTTTGCTCTGTGCAGAGGTGTTCCTTTTTTTGTGATGGAGAGACTTGCCACAGCCAAAAAAATTGTATATCATAATTTTCAATTCGAGCAAAAAGCAATGAGGAAGAATAGTACGCAGGATGCGACGTTGCAGAGAGCCGGGGGCAGGTGAGAGCCCGGTACGTACCGCCCTGGAGAATGGACTTCTGAGCTCCGTGCTGAAGCGGCATCTGCTGTGAGTAGGCATTGGCGGTTTCCCTCCGTTACCGGGATTAAGTGAGCCTTACGCTAAGCTTTAGCTGTGCTGTTTGGCTAACGAGGGTGGCACCACGGTTCTTCGTCCCTTATGGACGAAGGGCCTTTTTTATTTTATATACCAAAGGAGCAAACACACGATGACGAAACAAATTTTTTCCGGTGTACAGCCGAGCGGCAATTTTACACTTGGCAACTACATCGGCGCAATGAAACGATTCGTTGCCCTGCAGGAAGAAGGAAACTGCATCTATTCCATTGTAGACCTGCATTCGATTACTGTACCGAAAGAACCTAAGGCACTCAGAGAGTATACAATGCAGCTCGCGGCCATGTATTTAAGTATCGGGATTAACCCGGAGAAGTCTATCTTGTTCATCCAGTCCCACGTTAAAGAACATGCGGAACTCGGCTGGCTGATGCAGTGTACTGGATACATCGGGGAACTAGAGCGTATGACCCAGTACAAAGACAAGTCTACAGGTAAAGATGTCGTAACATGCGGGCTACTCACCTATCCGGCACTTATGGCAGCAGACATCTTGCTATACGATGCGACTCATGTGCCTGTTGGAGAAGACCAGAAGCAACACCTGGAATTCACACGTGATATGGCAGAGCGCTTCAATAAAAAATACGGAGAGACATTTGTCGTTCCAGAACCGATGATTCAGGAGTTCGGCGGACGTATCATGTCACTTGATGATCCTTCTAAGAAAATGAGCAAAAGCAATCCAAATGCAGCAAGCTATGTTGCTCTGCTGGATGAACCTTCTGCTATCGTCAAAAAAATCAAGCGGGCGGTAACTGATTCAGAGGGCATTGTGCGCTACGACAAAGTAAATAAACCTGCGATCAGCAACTTGCTCACCATTTATTCTGTTTGCAGCAATGAGCCAATCGAGACGATTGAGCAGCGCTATGAAGGGCGAGGCTACGGCGACTTCAAAAAAGATCTGGCTGAAGTTGTCGTGAATGCGCTAACGCCAATCCAGCAAGAATACACACGCTGGATGGCAAGCCCCGAGCTTGAAGATATTCTCAAACAGGGAGCGGAACGAGCGACCGCTATCGCATCTGTTACAATGGACCGTGCTCGTCGAAATATGGGACTGGTCACCTTCTAGATCCATCCATAGTACAAAAAAGAGAGGCGTAACGCCTCTCTTTTCTATGTGCTTCCTTCGATATTTAGCTGTGATTTGCCGATAACGGAGTCCCAGCGAGACATCCACGCTATCCCTTCCATAATCCACTGTTCGATTTCTTCTATCTTCTCATCCTGAATGCCAAGCTCCCGTCCAATGGTAAAAATCATTCGTCGCTCCTCAGCTGTCATTACCTTTTCCATTGCTACCAGTTTAAACATCTTGCGGATCAGCATCATTTTTTCTTCGTCCGTAATATACGGACATAACTGGCTGGCCAACTCTTTCGGATTTTTTGGATATTCCAAATCATCGTGAAAAATCTGACGTTCCCGCACAGAAAAAATATCAAGGTTCACCTGGCGAATAATTTTTTCCTGCTCTATATCATCCAGATATCCGTCTGCCTGCGCCGCACAAATCAGCAGCCGAATCTCATATAGCTTTGGATGGCTTGCTGCATCTGCCCATTCATGCATAATAAAGCCTCCTTTTTGAAAACGCTTTACTACCATTATATCATCTTTACTACACTATAAATGTTGTGAAAATCGTAACTTTCTAGTTTACAAAATCGGAAAAAGGCGGCATCTCCGAACAGATGCCGCCATACAATGTTAGTCCCGTATTGCGTGAATGGTTTCCGTCAGCCTTGTGATGCATCCGCTTAGCTGTTCTAACCGGGACTCTACCCGAACGAGCAAATACAGCGTTACAGCAGCTGGAAAACCTACATTCGAGAGCACGGGAATCCAATCTGTCACTGTATTGTCCTCCTTCCCGCTCTTTCGTTATGTTTAGCTATGCAAGAGCAATGTCCGCTACCTGGTGATCTACAAGACGTACGCTTTTCTTCCCTACAATCGGGCCGGTTGATGTATCAAAAATCCCTCGACTTATCACAACATCCATTGCGGCTGCTACAGCTGCCGCATTTATCGGCATGATCGGATCTGCGACCGCTAACGTAACCGTTCCACCGCCTGCTGTTGTAAATTGAAGCTCCAGTGTTTTCACTTACATTCCTCCCTTCTTATACCTGGAATAATTGTGTCTGAACTGCCTGTTCCACTCCGGCCAGCGGGTGCTCCTGCAGACTTGCCAGCGCAGCTGCTGTCTCATACACAGCCTGTTGGGATGCCGTCTGACTGACTCCGCGGTATACTTTGCGACGGATTTTTGTCTTACCGTCTGTACCTAATCCGTCTTCTAGCAGAAGGATTACCTGCATTCCTTTTGTCACAGTTGAAACTGCCATACCTTTTCACCTCCCCCGTGCCTGGTCTGTATGTTCAACCAGCTTGTATACTCATTCGGATTTAGAGAGACAAATGGGGACACAAAAAATCATGTTACTTTTAGACGTCATAAAATGATTGAATACTACAAAAGAATCATGACCATATGGAAAAATCGAGTATAAAATAGAAGAGGCGTATAACATTTTATGTAAAAGGAGGACAAACCAATGGAGCAAAATCAAAGAGAACACTTTCGTCAGGTCTTCCAAAATCCGCTGTGCGCCGATATGACTATTGTCAAAATCAAAGATAACCAGATTGATGCCAAGCGTACAAAAACGTGCATCCTTGACATCGGACCAGGTGGACTTCGCTTTTATACGAACCTCAAGCTGCCCGTCAATCCATATATCGTACTTGAATTTCAAACGCGCATTATGGGTCAGATCTTATCGCTACCTGGCTATGTTGTCCGCAAAATTGATACGGAAGAATTTCATGAATACGGAGTACGTTTTGTGCTTGATGAGCAACAGCAAATGGAACTATCATCCCTTCTAAATACCATGACGATTCGTATGCGTCGCAATCCAAATATTCGCTCATGTGCACTATGCGATAGTAAAAATCGTGTGGCATGCATGAGAGAAATGGAAGATTCCTTCCTAAATAAATCCGCTTCCGACTCACCTTCCCCATAACACGTTTATGATCTATTCACTCAGAAGCTCTTGCAAACGAGCAATGCGCTTCGGGTCGCGCAATTGGCTTTGGCATGCGGTCGCAAGTGTAAGCCGCCCGAGCATTTGGTAGTTCTCTAGCAACTGCGGCGCCTGACCGGCAATCGCTTCCGTATGTCGAACAATCGTGCCGATATCCCCACGGGCAATTGGGCCAGTCAGCGCTTCGGCCACTCCTTTCTCCTGTATATTCTGGACGGTTCCTTCGATTAAAGGTAGCAGTGCTGAAAGCGCTGTCTTCTCTTCTATCCCGGCTGCTGCCATCAAATGTAGCGCGAAATCTACTACTCCAGTCAAGCCATTGGATACAACTGCCGCTGCTGCATGATACAATGGCTTCTGTGTAGCTGTAATAATAAAATATCGGTTTTTAGCTGCCGTAAGCCACTCTTCAAGCACCGAAACAGCAGCTACCTCTCCTTCTATGCCAAATACTGTTGTCTCAAGCTTGTCCGCCCCGGAGCACCCATCTGCGAACGACTGAAGCGGATGCAGCGATGCAGTATGCGCTCCAATCTGCTTCATCGGCAGCAGTACTTCCGACGAAGCAGCGCCACTCATATGGAACACCAGCTTGCCTTCCACATCCCCCTCCTCTGCTAATTTTTGAACCACTTCCGGAATTTCGTCATCCGGCACGGTAAGCACAATCCAGTCTGATTCACGAATAAGCGAAGCCACATCCGTATAAACTCGTCCCACATCCCCGACAAGCGAAGCCGCGGCCACCGTACTCGCCTGCGTGCGACTATAATATCCAACTTCTTCCGCCCCACGCCGGGTCGCATACAATCCAAAAGCAGAGCCAAGCCTCCCTGCTCCCACAATTCCGATTTTCATACCGTATCCCTCCCGTTTTTCTGAATCCAGTATATCATGTCGTCTTTTTTAGGACAGTGTGGTGTATACTATAGGGGGCAAAAACAGTTTGTAAAGTTTGTGTAAATTTTATGAGGTTTGCATTGTATGGCAGTAAATTTTTAATTAAGATTTCATTGTTCGACAGGATTTGCTAAAATGGAGTTTGTATGAAAAAAATTTTGGAGGTTTTGATGCATGATTTTCTCGGCGAAACGAGATGTATTCCTGGATATGCTTGCTACAATAGCTGAAAACGTGAAAGAATCCGCTCAATATTTTGTGGACTTTAAAATTCGAAATGAAGCGGACCTGAAAAAATTCGCTACGAGAATGAAAGAGTTCGAAACAAAAGGTGATACGTACATCCACGAGATCATTGTGGCTTTGAATAAAACGTTTATTACACCCCTAGAACGAGAGGATATCCTTGAATTGGCTAATACAATGGATGACATTCTCGACGGCATGGAACAGTGTGCTTCTCGTTTTGAGATGTACAATATCACAGAAGCTGACGAATACATGATTACATTTGCCCAAAAGATTCTGGAAAGCACCGAAGAAGTAGCAAAATCGACCAAGCTTCTGAACAAGAAGAAGTTGATGGATATTCGCCCTCATGCCATTAAAATTAATGACATCGAATCCCAATGCGATGATCTACTCCGTATCTGTATTAAAGAATTATTTACGAAAGAAAAAGATCCAATCAAAATTATTCAGTACAAAGAGCTATACGAAGTGCTAGAAAGCATTTCAGATAGCTGTGAAGATGTGGCTGATACTCTTGAAACGATCATCATGCGAAACGCATAAGGAGATGCTCTTTATTTTATGGATACAACTTTACTTCTAATTATCTGCATCGTACTTCTTGCGCTTGCGTTTGATTTTATTAACGGATTTCACGATACAGCAAATGCGATCGCTACATCTGTATCAACCCGTGCTCTGTCTCCGCGAGTTGCGATTGTTCTTGCAGCAGCAATGAACTTTCTTGGAGCACTTACATTTACCGGAGTCGCCAAAACGGTCAGTAAGGATATCGTTGACCCGTTCACCCTGCAAAACGGGTCTCTTGTTGTGCTTGCCGCCTTGCTATCGGCCATCACCTGGAACCTTGTTACCTGGTATTATGGCATCCCAAGCAGTTCGTCACACGCCCTGATCGGCTCGATTGCAGGGGCAGCCATTGCGTCTGCAGGCATTCATGCTCTCAATTACCAAGGCTTTATTAAAATTATCGAAGCTCTTTTGATTTCTCCTTTTGTAGCGCTCGCAATCGGTTTTTTAATGATGACACTTTTTGCGGCGATATTTAAAAACTTTAGTCTCGGCAAAACGAATCGCGGGTTTCGTTACTTTCAGGTTTTCACAGCGGCGTTGCAATCCTATTCGCATGGTACGAATGATGCACAAAAAGCAATGGGGATTATCACACTCGCTTTGATCTCTGGGGGATTTCAGACAACAACAGATATACCAATGTGGGTACGAGTCGGAGCCGCACTGGCAATGGGAATCGGTACATCGGTCGGCGGATGGAAAATCATTAAAACCGTAGGCGGGAAAATCATGAAGCTGCAGCCTGTGAACGGCGCGGCGGCAGATCTGTCATCTTCCCTATTAATTTTTACATTTACGTACCTCCATCTTCCCGTTAGTACAACCCATGTCATTTCCTCTTCTATTATGGGGGTAGGGGCAGCCAAACGGGTCAAAGGCGTAAAATGGGGAGTTGCACGTCGTATTGTAATCACATGGATTATTACACTGCCAATCTCCGCGCTACTTGCCGCCCTGATTTATAAAATTGCAGATTTACTCTTTTAACTTAAATAAAATTCTATAAAGAAGAGCTTTCTCAATCGCCAGAATTGACTTTTGAGAAAGCTCTTTTTTGCTGCTTACATCCGTCCACTGTACAGCTGTACCTTAGCATTACCTAGTCCTTCTACTGCATGTACGACCATGACCGAAAGCTTGGCGTCATTCGCCTTATCCTGAATCTGCTTGACGACAAGGAACAGATCCTGGTATAAATACGAAAAATCCACATGCTGTTCTGGATATGCCTGCTTTAGCTTCTGGTCGATGTCTTTGAGCTTCTTTCCAGCTACTAATAAATTTTGCACAAGCTGTGTGCTCGTCTGCGGCGTAAGCTTATAAGTCGCCTGATACTCCACAATTTCTTTATATAGTGCAGCCATCGTATCGAGCGTCTCTTCGCCGTGCATGGCACGAAATGCAGCCACATAGCGGCTATTATCATACTGCTCATATTTTCCGAATCCCAAATACAGTACCGCAACAATCAGCATATAAAAAAAGACTTGCTTCCCAATTTTTTTCGTCACCGCCATCCCTCCCCGTTCCTTTGCTTCCTTACATATGTATTCTTGTCCGGTATTCTTTTATGACTGGAATTATGGACAGGCACAATAAAAAAACCCGCCGATTCAAGACGGCGGATTCCTTATGCAAACATCCATTCTTTTTGCCATTGTTTAATCTGCTGATTAAGCGTGACGCGGTGCGCCGCATGGTGCTGAATCGTATCTTTATGCGCCTCGGTTTCCTGCTCCAGCTGATAACGCCAGCGGCGGATTTCCTGAATTTTAGCATCACAATCATGGATCTGCTTAACACGATCCATATAGTAGACAGGCAGAAGCGTAATATCTTTTTTGAGCGCTACCATCTCATCAATGATTTTGACGGATAATCGTTTAATTTCACGCTCCGTCTGTGCTTCACTAATGCTTGTATCAATTTTGTGCCAGAGACTACGCAAAAGACCTTCGCCCGCTTCCGTAGAGGCAACTTGCTCCTGCCTGGCAATCAGTTCATTCATACGCTGCAACATGACACCTGCTTTTCCTTCAAATATACCGTTTATTTTATGAATATCATACGGCAGGCGCTGGCCAAGCGCTTCACGGATGCTGTCCTTCTCCTCTGCAATCTGGTCCAGCTGCTTTTGCAGCACTTTCATGTTAGAATTCTTTTGCTCTAAAAGCCGCTCTTCCAGCTCAATCGCATACGCATGCTCCCCATACTTTACGCAGAGATGATCGTAAATACCTTTTTTCTCCTGCCAGTATTGCAAGAAACGGTGCAAGCGCTCATCTGCCTCGACTTCTTCTATTTTTTCAGCCCAGAGGAACAGGCAGTATAGAAAAAAAGGCAGCAATTTTTCTCGCAGACGCTGATTGGATAATGCAGGAAGACTCCCCTGCTTCTCCATCAGCTCTTGCACATACAACGCTACAATACGCGGTACGGGCACAAGTTCCTTCGGTATATCAGGATTACGATGACGGATTTCCTCTATCTTCTCTCCTTCATACACAAGTAGATCAAGAAGCGTCTCGCCTGCGAATTCTTTCTCGGTGCGTGTTACCGTTCCAAGAGCAACCTCTGTAATCTCTTTCATGTTATTCGTCAGCTCATTCTGATTACTATAGGAAATGACACGGTTATGGATCATTTCATTAAACCGAATAAGCGTTTTAAACAGGAGTTCATTTCTCGGCAAGCCGCTCACTCGTGCTACTTCTTTTTCCAGCGTACTGCTGATTTTTCCGGCAAGCAGCTCAAGCACGCTCGCTTTTTCCAGCAGAGAAAGCAGCACACGTAATGCTTCATCTGAAAGTGATACAATCGGGTATGCAAGAGCCTGCTTATCCATACGTATTCTCCTCCGGTCTGTTCAAGCATTTTTTATTTACTTTACCATACAGTTGAGAACATATAAATTTTCATTCACAAATTCGTCACATTCGACAAAATTAGAAGCGGAAATATACAAATCTATCTTCTTGTTTTGACAAAATTCACTGTTTGGTTATGGCATAATAAAAAGCAAGTCATCCTATTAGCATGCGGTTGTGATAGGCTAGTAGGTCTCTTACTGTTGTGACCACTCCACTGTATTGGCCCTTCCCGTTCACGGAAGGGCGATTTTTTTGTGTAAATGCGATATAATACATATATTCTTGTTTGTAGCTGGAGGTAATGATCGTATGATGCAGCAAAGTCCATATGAACTGCTTGGAGGGGAGAAAACCCTTCGCCGTCTGGTAGCCGCTTTTTATGCACGTGTAGCGAAAGATCCACTGCTCAGCCCAATCTTCCCGAAAGATCTGGCACTTACTGAACAAAAGCAGTTTATGTTTCTGACACAATTTCTTGGTGGAGAAACCTTATATAGCAATGAATACGGCCACCCGATGCTTAGAGCACGCCATATGCCGTTCCAGGTTACACCGAAGCGAGCCGAACGCTGGCTTTTGCTCATGCAAGAAGCAATGGATGAGATCGGAATGGATGGGCATGGGCGGGAGTACATGTATGAACGCCTCACACAGGTAGCTCACCATATGGTAAATGCGGCAGATGATGAAACAACTGAAAATCTTGCCCTTCTGTAGGCTTTATTTCCTTTTCTCCTCCCAACTATTTTGGGGGGAGCTTTTTTCATACATTATCCGTACAGAACCAGCCGATTTTGCGGAAGAAACGTCTCTTCTTGCTGATTTAGCAAAATCGAAAACATTGTGAACCGCCTCGTTGGCATATGCTGTACTTGTCTGATCACATTCCAGAACGTTTCCCACTCGTTGACCTGCCCGTACTCTCCCCATATTTCTTCCTCTTCTTCTTCGTCCTGTTCCGGAAGCAAATATACGATAAGAATCGGATGATCTTCCTGTCGTCTCCATGCCTCCACTTTTTGCTTCAGTTCCTCCTCCGCCCTAGCCCATGCAAAAAAAATCTCCGCCTGCCTGCCGCTCCCCTCCACAAAAAATGAACAGGAAACAACTCCTGACTCTTCTCTGATCGTACACAGATCCTCTAGCAGACTTTCATCATTCGCAAAATAATCTCCAAATAGAGTGCTAGCTGTTTTCGCGTTCACAAACTGCTCCATGCCTCTACCCCTCTCAAAAAAATAAAAACCGGCCGCATAATCCGCACAGCCGGTTGCACTACTCGCTCCAGACAATCTAAGTGCCCACATACAGATTGTCTTTCATCGCCTCTTTTATCGTTTCTATTTTTAGAAATATCATACATTATTTCAATAAAAACCTTTATATGCAACCTCAATATTATCAGACATAAGTCCTGCATTCAAGACTGTATTTTACAAATTTAGCATAAAAAAAAGCGATGCTCTTACAGCATCGCCGTGATTTTGCGAATATAATTTTGTGTTTCTTTAAACGGTGGTACCCCCCCATACTTCTTCACATTGCCTGGTCCTGCATTGTATCCGGCCAGCGCAAGCGTCACATTCCCATCATACCGATCAAGCATTTCTTTTAAGTGACGCGTTCCGCCATCCACATTTTCCGCCACATCATACGGGTTGCGAATGCCAAGTTCGCGCACATTTTCCGGCATAAGCTGCATCAGTCCCATCGCTCCGGCATGCGAGCGAACCGTTGGATTAAAATCACTCTCCTGCTTAATCACTGCACGAATGAGCGTCTCTGATACCCCATGTTTTTTGGCAGCAGCTACGATAGCCTGTTCAATATCAGCTCGACTCGAAGACAACGCTGCTGAGGCTTTCTTATATGCACTGCTAGCATTCGATGTCGCCCGGGTTACAGCAGGTACTTCTGTCAGTGCACGTGGTAATGCTTCATATGTATCACTAGCATCCGATGTACCTGCTCCTGTCCCCGACATCGAGCCATAAGAAGCGATAAGTGCATTCAACAGTGCTTGGGACTGGTCTGGCTGCTCCGGGTTCATCACGAGTCCTGCCCCCTGGTCTTTAACAGCCGCTGCCAACATATCGGCAAAATCCACCTGCCCGGCTATCTGCTCTTGCAACCGCTGCGCCATCTGTGGATTTTTGTTCGCCACCTTCACGAGTGTATTATCTAGCAACCATTGTGAAGACCCTACTTCCATATCTGATACTCCTTCCGTTCGAATCTTTTTTTTATTTTACCTTTTTTCCCTGTAAGAAAAAAGAGGAAATTTTACATGCCTATACTCGTGATAGTATACTTACTAGTATGGTAAAGGAGGAATTCTACGTTGCTACATGAAAAAATAAAAGGGCTTCATTTCGGTAGTTTTTATCTCACCCATTCCAAACCAGAAGACGCAGCTCTTATCTATCACGATCAGACGATTACGTACGGAGATCTTCACACAACCGTTGAAAAATATGCTACCTGTCTACATGTATCCGGCATTCGCGCAGGTGATGTTGTAGCATTGAGCTGCTATAACACACCCGAGTTCATTTACAGCTATCTTGCAATCACCCGCCTTGGAGCAATTGTAGCCCCACTGAATTTGACACTTACAATCGACGAGCTTACATACATTCTACAAGATTCCGGCGCTAAAGCGTTATTTATTCACGAAAAAATTCTCGGCAAATTATCTGCCTCAACCGAACAGCTTCAAGCACAATTCAGATTAAAAGAGGTTCTTGTGATCGGTGAGGCATTAACCGCTCGCGTTCATACAGCGACTGCGATTGAGCCTCCAGAAATCAATCCAAAGGCAATCGCTACCCTTCTATATACATCAGGTACAACCGGTAAGCCAAAAGGTGCCATGCTCAGTCATGAAAATTTGATTGCTGATACTGTCGCCTGCACAGATGTTCTCGATCTGACATCGCAGGATGTATTTATGTGTGTTCTGCCGATGTTCCACTCTTTCGGCTTTACCACATCCGTTCTGCTTCCGCTTTATGCAGGTTCTACCATTGTCATTCATGAAACGTTCCATCCAAAAGAGATCATGCACTCTTTGATTGCGCATCATGTATCAGTATTTTGTGGCGTACCGGCTATGTTTGTCGTCCTCGCTCAGGCACTAAAAGAAGGCAAAGTCAGCTTCCCTTCTCTGCGGGTCGCTGTTTCCGGGGGTGCAGCGCTGCCAGTTGAAATTTTGACTTTGTTTAGTCACCAGTACAATATCCCACTTATGGAAGGATACGGGCTGACAGAAGCATCTCCGGTTGTATGCTTCAACCCGTTGCATGGCGAGAAAAAGCCGGGCTCTGTTGGTCTTCCCCTTACCGGTGTAGAAGTGCGTATTGCCGATGAACAAGGGGGAAATCTGGAAACAGATCAGACCGGTGAGATTCTCGTACGTGGGCTAAATGTGATGCAGGGTTACCTGAATATGCCGGAAGCAACAGCAGATACAATCGTGGATGGCTGGCTCCATACAGGGGATATTGGCTTTATTGACAGTGACGGCTATGTATTTATCGTGGACCGAAAAAAGGACCTGATTATTACGCGTGGCCTCAATGTCTATCCACGTGAAATTGAAGAGGTACTATATAAACATCCGGCTGTTCTCGAAGCGGCGGTTATCGGCATGCCCGATCCGGTCAAGGGAGAGATCGTCAAAGCTTTTGTCGTACCGAAGCCCGGAGAAACTCTCGACCGCAGGACCGTGCTTGATTTCCTGAAGCCTCAATTGGCCGCATACAAAATGCCTCGCTTCGTGGAGATCATCGATCAACTACCGAAAAATGCAGCTGGTAAAATCCTAAAAAAAGACCTGCGTAAACAGTAGACTCGTCTTATCCGATCGCATGAATAATAACAAATAGGAGAATGGCTACAACAAGCACTACAAATGGGTTATTTCGCCTGTATACGCCTGGCGTATACAGACTTACCCTCATATAAAAAATCAGCAAACAAGCAAATGCTCCAACGCCTGCTAGAAGATGGCGGTCCCACTCCTGTATAACCCGGAGCATAATGCCTCCATGAAGCACAACAACGGTGATAGAAAGTAGCATAAAGAATGGAAGTGCCTGTAGGCGTGAACGTTGCAAGCGCCCGCTAAACATAAACAGTCCATACGGAACAAGTGTACAGAGAAGCGCAAAATACCCACTTCCGATTCCAAATAAATAGCCAAGAGAAACTGAGGAATCGCCGTCTGCACGTACTGTAGGCGGCGATTCCTGTTTCGACTCCCCGTGCGCTGTTTCTTGTTTAGCAGAAGACGATGCCGCAGGAGTCGCGCCCGCTTCATGACTGCTTGTTGAAGGGGAGACTTCTGTATGTCCCGTCCCTGTAGGGGAAACATGCTTGTCTTCAGAAGCTGAAGCGGGTTGCTCAACCGCCTCAGCTTTTGGGCTATGCTCTTTCGCTCCGCCCGTTGCCTTCTCGTTGCTCACTGTCTGTTCAGTAGTCTGGTAGTCGGAGGTTGGATTCATAACTAACAAAAAAAGTAACAGGCTGAACATCACAATTCCAATTAGCAAGATAAACCAGACAATGTTACGTACCCACATCCTTTCGTCAGCTCCTTTTATCATCCGCACCTTTTCTCTACTTGTATATGAAAAAGATAGACAGCTTATGCCGGATACAAACCCGCATCCTAAGCACAACTACACACAAAAACCGGCTGCATAAAAGTCGCAGCCGGTTTTTGTGTGTAGTCATATTATATTGCTTTCGTAGCACTGGATGTAATCTGGTTGATTTTTTGCGCAAGTGCAAAATCTTTACCCGTGAGACCACTCCGGTCATGTGTAAACAGCCGGAGTGTAACCTGGTCATACCGGATATCGATATCAGGATGATGGTTTGCGTCTTCTGCAAATCGGCCAATCTGGTTGACGAATTCAAGCGCTTCCCCAAAATGAGAAAACCGAATGCGGCGGGTAATCGCTCCGCCATCTTCCAATGTCCAGCCAGGGATTTTCGACAGATTCAATGCAATTTGCTCCGGGGATAACTTAGCCATTCTCATCATCCTTTCCTTTTCCTTTTACAACTTTATGCACACCCTGTCAGAAGGTTTCCACCGGAAGCTTTACTGTGAAGCAGGACCCTTCTCCCGGATGACTACATACGGAAATCGTACCACGATGATACTGAACTAAACTTTTCGTAATGGCTAGTCCGAGGCCGAAGCCTTCGTACTTTTTGTTATAGGAGGAATTAGCCTGCTTGAACGGCTGATACAGTTGTCGGATTTGTTCTTCTGACATCCCGATCCCATTGTCCTCCACCTCGATGCAGCCTGTGTGGTCGTTCGTATACGTACGAATCAAAATCCGACCGCCATTCGGCGTATATTTGATGGCATTATGCACAAGATTTGCGATAATCTGTTTAATTTTCCCCCGGTCGGCTTCCATAAGAAGCTCCGGATCGTTATGTGTCACTTCAACGACATGCTGCTTTTTCATAGTATTTGTAGCCAGTTCTTCAACTGTCTCATCAACCACTTCCGCAAGTGAAAACTGTGTCAGCCTCATTTCAATTCGCCCAGACTCAATACGAGACAGTTCAATTAAATCATTAATAAGACTCAATAAATCCTCTGACTTACGGTATACAGTCTCCACAAACTTGCGGTTTACCGACGCATTTTCATCATCGGCCATCCTCTCCAGCAAAAGTTCGGAATACCCCATAATAACCGTAAGGGGGGTTCGAAGCTCATGCGATACATTTGCCAGGAATTCTGTTTTCATGCGGTCAATCTCTGCTAGCTGGTGGTTCTTCTCTTCTAACATTTTGTTTTGTACCTGCATTTTGAAGACAAGAATCACTAGCAGAATCATCAATATGAGTGTAATGATAAGAGATAGGGCATGCGTGCCAAGGGAGATGATCCCAATGAAACAGAGAAGTCCTGCTCCAATCACAATGCCCATGTATAATAATATTCTTTTTTTCATAGACCGGTTGGTTCCTTGTAGCCGGGTGATTGTACTTCTCGTGCAGTACTGTATTGAGCAACCTTCTCTAGGAAATCCCGAATTCGAATCGGTTTCGTAATATAATCAACACATCCCGCCTCGAGTGCTGACTGGATATCTGATTTCATAGCGAGAGCCGACAGCGCTACAATCGGAATGGAAGCCAGTTCTGGGGTAGACTTAATCGTTCGAGTAACCGCCAGGCCGTCCATCTCCGGCATATGAATATCCATCAGAATTAAATCTGGCGAGAATGTCTCCAGCATTTCAAGCGCTTGGATACCATTCTCGGCTACATGCAGTTCGTACGCCTTATTCAAACGCAAAATTTCCACAAATAATTCCCGGTTAGACAGGTTGTCTTCCACGAGCAAAATTTGTCTAACCATGCGCGTTTCCCCTTTATCTCGTATACTTTTACCTGTTACCCGATATGTGCAGCAGATCAAAAACTTCATCAAGCGACATCAATATTTGATCAGCTGTACGCATCACCTGCCCGCGCTCTACAAGACGAATCGGCTGGTCGATGTACGCCAGCAGTTTCCCTTTCCAGTTCGCCCGGACATCTGTCAGCATCTGCATATACAACTCATCTACACGGTGAGTAGCTACAATGGCGACAGAAAGAAACGGCTGGTATATTGCTTCTTCTATATCTTTTTCTGATTTTACCATAAAATGATCAAACTGTATGGAACTTTCTTTTAGTATGCGGCAAAAAACTGAAAAATCCTTTGAGAATCCAGGGGGATGTAGCAGCAAAATACGACTCTCCGTTTTCAGAGAATCTTCATCACTAGATTTTTGGCTGTCCGGTAAGACAAGCGGGATTACAAACGAAAATGTACTGCCAGCATGCTCCTCACTCTCAACCGTTAGTATCCCCTTGTGCAGCTCGATCAGTTGACGGGAAAGCGACAGCCCAAGTCCAGCTCCTTCATATTTCCGTTCTAGGCGTCCATCATTTTGATAAAACTGCTCAAAAATTTTTTCAAGCTTGTCGTTAGCTATGCCAATCCCCTCATCGATTACACGCACCGTAAGTTCATATTCATCATATGCAAGCGCGACCTCTATACGCCGGTCTGGCAAACTAAACTTGATTGCATTATTGAGCAAATTCAAAAGTACCTGGCGAATACGTGTTTCATCAGCTATAACCGGACATGAATCATCTGGCATGTGGCTCGCAAGCTCAATCCGGGCCTGCTGCGCTTTCGGCTTCATCATGACAAGCGCACTATCAATCAAATCTTTCATATCAAAGCAGGACATTTCCAGCTCATACTTTCCAGCTTCGATTTTGGTCATATCCAGAATATCATCAATCATCGACAGCAAATGCTCACCAGCATCAATAATATTCCCTGTAAATTCTTTCTGGGTAGGCGCAAGCACCCCGCCCGCCTCTTCATATAACAACTCTGCGAATCCAATAATACCCGTAAGAGGCGTGCGCAGTTCATGGGACATATTTGCCAGGAATTCAGATTTCATCCTGGTTGATTCCTGCGCCCGCATCGATTCCTCCTGCAGACGTTCATTCGTTTGCCTGAGTTCCTCTATCAGTCCAGAAATATTAACAGTCATCCGGTTAAATGCTTCGCTCAATTCTCCAAGCTCATCTCTTGTTTCAGCCTGAACCTGTGCCGAGAAATCCCCCTGCTCCATTTTTCTCACGCCATGAAGCAACGAAAATACCGGGCGCGTCATCACACGAGACATGTAAAGCGCAAATAAAAATGCGAGCAGCAACGTGCTCGCAATGATCATATAACTGACCGTCACTGATTTCCACGCTTCCCCAAGCATCGCCTGATTTATCCGGGTAATTTGATCTGCGCGATGCTGAGACATCTGTTCAACTTCTTCCATCAAACGCGCTGCGATCGGCTGCGCCTCACCATTCAGCGTGTCAATTGCGTCTTTTGTATTCTGGCGTTCATAGACCGGAATTACTTTATCCCGTAAGATCAATTCCCAGTCCTCACTATGAATAATGAAAGATTCAATTTCCTTGCGCTCATCCGGTGATGAATTTGCCTTAAGCTGTTGCATAAGGAGCTGTGCCCGGTCACTTGTTTCATAAAAACGGTCACGAAACTCCTTATTCCCAGTCGTAACGTACAGCATGACAAAGTTAATCCGCTCCATAATCGTACTTTTCACTTGCAATTGTGTAGCCAATCGTGGAATTGACTGATTTAGCATATGATCGTTATCTTTTACAACACGCAGTAGCTGCAAGTTCATGACGTACATCCCAATCGCTGTAAAAACGAGCACGGCCATAAATCCACTTAAAAACTTCAGGCGAATGGAAAGGTTCTTCCATCTACGAAACCATGTCATTTTCTTCCCCTTATTTTTCCGGATTGCTAACCGGCTGTCCGGTTTGTTTATCGAGCACAAATGCCCCATGCTCGTACTCTTCCAGCTTTTTGTTTATTTTCCTTCGCACCTCATCTGGTACGGTTGGACTGAATGTGCCCAACTGCTGAGCCCCATCTGCAAAATCGACTTCCACGTCTCCGCTTTTCAACGCGCCGCTCTGATACTGCTCAAATATTCTCACATACAGCGACGATAAATTTTGTACGACGCTTGTAATGACTGTATTTTTGGATACAAAATACTGATCTGATATGTAGCCAACCGCCAGCTGACCCGCATGGTGCGCTTCCATAATCACATCAATGTTAAATCCGTCCCCCATAGGAGCCAGAACATCTGCACCTTCCTTAATCATCTTTCGAGCAATTTCTCCGGCTTTTTTCCCGTCGCTCCAACTTTTCACATCCTGAACCAGTACTTCATTATTCGGATTTTGCTCTTTGACTGCTGCAATAAATGGCTTAACCTCACGCATGGATTGATAGGCCGGAATCAATCCTACCTTATGACTTTTCGTCATCGTGCCTGCAATCATGCCAGAGAAGTATCCCGTTGATTCCGGTGTAAAATTAATTGCGGATACATTCTCTCCCTGAGCCTTTCCATTAAAAAACACAAATCGGGTCTTTGGATACGAGACAGCTAGTTTATTAAACACTGCCTCAAAGCTTCGGCCATTGCCAAAAATCAAGTCGTACCTCGAATCAGCCAGCCGCTTCGCTTCCCTCCACTGAACGTCGGGTTGATCAGCGTCTTGAATACATTCGACCTGAGCCTGGTATGTTCGTTCAATTGCTTTCAATCCACGATATGCCTGCCCATCCCATCCCTGATCGTAAATCTTTCCGTCGACAAGTAGCCCGACCTTGAGCGGGACTATAGCCTGGCTGACAGATTGATTCATAGCCGATTGCCCGTGTGGAACACATCCCACAAGTAACAAAAACAGTACCATGATTACTATTTTTTTCATTATAACGCCCATCCCTTTACCTATCACTCTGTTCATATTGTAAACATTTCGTTTGCAGGGATAGAAGTGCAAAAATTGCAGAAAAAAATCCGGAGACTCCGGATTTTTCACTGACTGTTTATATCATACTGCTTAATTTTATAATAAAGTGTACGTAGAGAGATTCCAAGCTTCTCCGCTGCAAGCCTGCGATTGCCTTCCACTTCAAGCAACACTTTCTCAATATGGCGCCGTTCTACTTCTTCAAGCGTCTCGATCGCTTCTGGCTCAGATGTAATAAAATCAAGTGCCCCCTGCACCGTTTCCCGTAGATGCGGAAGCTTGAACGGTTTGCATACATAATCAAGCGCCCCAAACTTCATCGCCTGAACAGCCGTCTCGATTGTCGCATATGCTGTAACCATAATGACTTTACAGTCATCATCTATCTCTTTCATTGCAGCCAGTACATCAATGCCGCTCATCTCAGGAAGCTGAATATCTAGCAAGACAAGTTCTGGCGAATAGCTCCGGTACAGGGCAAGCGCTTTTTCTCCCGCGTGTGCAGTTAGAACCTCGATCCGATCTGACTCCAGCGCGGTAGCAATTAAAAAACAAATATCAACATCATCATCGACAATGAGAACTCTCCATTTGCGCTTCATCCAACCCCTCCCCTTTCTCCATCAGTATACCAATCAAAAAGGGGGGCTGTACAGATTATGCGCGCACAGGTTCCACTTTTCCCGTTTTAGCAAAAATATCACGAGCAATATGAACACCGCAGGCCCCTGCCTGTGCCAGGCCACGTGTAATACCAGCCCCATCTCCACCCGCATACAGACCGGAAATCTCTGTTTCAAAGTGTTCGTTCAGATGCGGACGTGCAGAATAAAATTTTGCTTCTATACCGTAGAACAATGTATGCTCACTTGCAATTCCTGGCGTCACATGGTCAAGCGCTTCTATCATTTCGATGAGACTCTTCATCGTATTATACGGAAGCGCAAGACCGAGATCACCCGGCACTGCTTCCTTCAAGGTCGGCTCTATGAACCCTTCTTTCAGGCGTTTTTCGGTCGTACGACGGCCGCGCTTAATATCCCCGTAACGCTGTACGATGACGGATCCATTAGACAGGTCATTTGCCCGACGGCATATCTCTTTCGCATATTCATTCGGTTTATCGAACGGCTCTGTAAAAACATGAGATACAAGTAACGCAAAGTTCGTATTGGGAGAACCGAGCTTCTCGTCTTTATAGGCATGTCCATTCGCCGCCATTACGCCGCTATGATTTTCGACTACCACGTGCCCGTTTGGATTCGAGCAGAAGCTACGGATGATTTGATCCGTTGTCGACTTGTAAAGGAATTTCCCTTCATATAGATGACGGTTGATTTCCTCCATTACAACGTTCGTTGTTTCTACACGTACACCAATGTCCACCTGGTTATTTAACAGGCGAAGTCCCCGTTTTTTCAGTAGATTACCAAACCATTCTGAACCATCACGCCCTGGAACGACTACTACCTTATCAGCATAGTATACTTCTCCGGATTTGCATTCAATACCCTTGACCGCTATCCCCGCCTCGTTTTTCTCGACGATAATATCAGCTACTTCTCTCTTAAACTGCATCGTGATCTTTGTCTCAAGCTCACAATAGATACTCTCCAAAATTTTCAGGTTTTGTTCTGTACCAAGATGGCGAACATTTGCCCGAAGCAACTTCAGTCCTACCCCGGCTGCTGTACGCTCAATTCTGCGTACGTCATCTGTAGTCGGATCTGTAATGCTTTCTGTTGCACCGTGTTCAAGATTAATCTCATCTACATACCGAATTAATCCAAGAACTTCTGACGGGGATAAATAGTCCGTCATCCAGCCCCCGAATTCTGTTGTAATATTGAATTTCCCATCCGAATACGCCCCGGCTCCGCCGAAGCCATTTGTAATGGAACAAGCCGGCAGACATCCACTGAATTCTTTGCGTCCAGCTGGTGGCGGACATTTCTTGATTTTTCTCTCAAGAATTGGACAATGGCGTTTGTAAATGTCATGTCCTTTATCTATTAACAAAATAGTAAATGCGGGATTTTTGCGTATCAGTTCATAAGCCGTAAAAATACCAGCTGGTCCGGCTCCTACAATAATTACGTCATATCTCATGGCGCATGTTCCTCCTAGAGGCTTGCTTTTATAAAACCTCTCTGATTATAACGTGTTATGTATAATAGAATCAACAAAATCCGAACGTTATTTTTTATAATAACATCTTCATTCGTGTTTTACTAAACAGAAGCATATTCTTCTACCACAATTCCCGAAACATACAGATCAATCCAACCATCTATCATTGATTCTTCTGAAGAAGCATCACACGCCACTACCACATCTCCATATAAAGCCATCGAATAAATATGGACAAACAGTGTACTGTATAAGCTAGTAGCTACAGCTTGACAGTTCACTTTACTTCGAATCTGATTCGTTTGCTGATAGTAGCGCAAGAATTGTGTCAGTTGTTCGATAATATTTTCCGTAAACATAGCTGCATATTTTTTACACTCACTCATTTTTTCCGCTTCTGTGACCAGCAGACGAATAATCGGCATTTCTCTTTTGAAAATAGCCAGGAATGCCACAATAAGTGAACGGGTATCATGCGCAAAGTCATCATTTATTCCTCTGACAACCAGACTGCCTATTTCAGATAACAGCGTATGACGCTGAAACATTTCGGAAAATAATTTTTCCTTGCTTTCAAAATGGCGGTATACAGTCAAGTCATTAACGCCAGCGAGGCGAGCAATTTCCCGAATGGTAGATGCTTGAAATCCTTTTTGCGAAAAAATTTCCACAGCAGAATTCAAGATTTTTTCTCTTGTTCTTTTTACTCTGGGCGAATACTTTTTATCCATCTCTATACCCCTCTTCTTAATTACATCTGTAAGAATAGGCAAAAACACCTACAATACCAGTATCCACCATTTCAGACTAAGAAACAAGTAGTAAATTTGGTTTTCACTTCCACAAATATAAAAAAGAGTTTGAAGGGTTGGGCGCTACCCAACGTGTAGTGAAGGAGCAGAGAAGAGAGAAGCAAGAGAGCGCCTGTACGCTTGTTCCACAGCGGAAGGAGAACGACGAACAGGCCTTTGCCCGCAATCCTTCTATGAAGAAGCATCCTTGTCCCCTTTTTGCGGGCACGTTCGCCGGGCTCCTGGAGCGGACAGTCAACACGTCCTGTCAAGCGTACCCAAGCGAACGGCTTCTCTCTTCTCTACTCCCACCACCCAAGTTGCTCGATTCCACAAAAACCACACAAAAAAGACAGAATACAAATGTATCCTGTCTGCTATAGATATATTTACATGCCTGAAACGATCGGGAAGACAGGATTTGAAACTGCGACCTTCTCGTCCCGAACGAGGCGCTCTACCAAGCTGAGCCATTTCCCGATACGATATGGTAGCGGCGAAGGGGATCGAACCCCCGACCTTACGGGTATGAACCGTACGCTCTAGCCAGCTGAGCTACACCGCCTTAACCTATTCAATAAAAATATATGGCGGAGAAGGAGGGATTCGAACCCTCGCACGGTTTAACCCGTCTACTCCCTTAGCAGGGGAGCCCCTTATAGCCACTTGGGTACTTCTCCATATAAAAATGGCGGACAGAGTGGGATTCGAACCCACGAGACGAGTTATCCCCGCCTACACGATTTCCAATCGTGCTCCTTCGGCCAAACTCGGACATCTGTCCATGATGTATTGTCCTGTTAGCGACAAAAGTTAATTTATCATATCCAGAGTAAATATGCAATATGTTTTTCATCCTTCCCAACGTGCAGTGGAGGAGCGAGATCAGGCGGAGCCTCGTCACTTCGGTACGCTCTCTCTGGAGTTGAGACTGTCCGCTCCAGGTGCCAGGCGAACGGCCCACAAAAGAAAACCCTCGATGTATTTCAGAAGAAGCATTGTGGGCAAAATCTGTTCGCCTGCCCCCTTCCGCTGGGTAGCGCGTACAGGCGTTCCGTTGCCCCGCCTGATCTCGCTCCTAACCAAGTTTGGACAGATAACTATCAAGCGCACATCTTGTATGGCTTCGCCCCACAGATTGTTTTGCTCTTTTTTAAATCGAAACATTGTTGGGAGTAGAGAAGAGAGAAGTAAGAGAGCGCCTGTACGCTTGTTCCCCAGCGGAAGGAGCCCGGCGAACGGGCTTTTGCCTGCAACCCTTCTATGAAAAAGCATCGTGGGTCCTCTTTTGCAGGCGAGTTCGCCGGGCTCCTGGAGCGGACAGTCAACACGTCCCTGCCAAGCGTACCGAAGCGAACGGCTTCTCTCTTCTCTACCCCCACCACTACGCCTGGTCGATTTACAAAAGCCAAAATAAAAACAGGAAAGAAGGTTCACGCCCCTCTCTCCTGTTATGCACGTAATATTATCCGCAGTACTGCTCGTACATGCCCATAAGATCTGCCGCAATCTCTTCAAGCGAACGGTTCTCGATCTGGTGACGCTCAATCATGCCCATGATCTGGCCATCCTTCAAAAGCGCAAATGACGGTGAAGACGGAGCATATCCTGTGAAAAATTCACGCGCTTTCGCAGTTGCTTCCTTCTCTTGTCCTGCAAACACTGTATACAAATGATCCGGCTTTTTCGGGCTGTTCTTTAATGAATATGAAACCGCTGGGCGCGCAAGTCCTGCTGCGCAGCCACAAACAGAATTTACTACAACAAGTGCTGTACCTTTCATATCATCAAATTTCGCTGCTACCTCATCCGGTGTCAGCAGCTCTTCAAATCCAATTGAAGTCAACTCTGTACGCATAGGTTGCACAACAGAACGCATATATTCTTCATACGACATCATATGGAAAGTCCCTCCTCTAGAAAATAAAACATCAGTTTTAAACTTTTTAATAGTAAAAACCAGACTGTTTTTATTATAACACTTTCCAGCAAAAAAATTTGTAACTTTTTACGTCTTTTTATCGTCGATGTAGTAGAATAGGCAATGTGTTATAACTACATGCTTTACATATATAGAAAGAAGGTAATGATTTTGGAACTCAACCCACGGAGAAACCGGAAGACTACAATTTGGCTAGCGCTTCTCGGATTAGGCTCTATTATCGGACTTAATCTTGCCCTTCATGACGGCTCTCCGGCTAAATCTGCAACCGAACAACAGCCAACAGCAACAGCTAATCAGCCCGAACAAAAACCTGAACCCGTAAAACCAAAGCCGGTTACACCACCTGTTGCTATGCCTGCTCTCGGAACGATGATCTCGAAAATTCCCCAGAAAAAACCAACCGTTTATTTGACGTTTGATGACGGACCTGGAAAATACACAAAAGACATGGTAGCCGTGCTCGACAAATATCATGTTAAAGGGACGTTCTTCTGGATCGGTGACAATCTTAATTCAGATGATAAAGTAGCCTTTGCACAGAAAATGGCTGCAGAAGGACACATAATCGGCACTCATACGATGCATCATCAACAACTTCGTAAAAATTCGAAAGAAGCGCAAATTAAGCTCATTACCGATTCTACCACGTATGTATCCAGCAAAGTTGGCATACCAATCTATTACTTCCGTCCGCCATATGGGGCCATTGACCAAAACTCTCTACTTGCATCCAGGGAAGCTAACCAGCGCTTTGTTTACTGGAGCGTAGATAGTTTGGACTGGAAACACCCCAATCAGCCGGACATTATTATGAAGAATATTACATCAGAGGTACGGCCAGGTGCGATTATTTTAATGCACGAGAAACAAACAACGCTGCATATGCTTCCCGCTATTATTGATATGCTCCAAAAGAAAGGCTATCAGCTCGAACCATTGCCACAGCCAGCACCTGCTACAAAAGCGTAACGCACATACTACACAATCCCGCCACCTACTATCGGATAGCGGGATTTTTTGTGCGTCAATTCAGCACATCACGCTGTGTAAATGCCGAATAGGCAATCACAAGTGCAACCGCACTCCATACTCCGAGCACCATCAGTGAAAAAGAAAGGCTCATCCCCGGGATTGGCGGTAACATGCCAGACAAATAATCCGTAATTTGCAGATTCACCATAAAAAAATATTTCGCCGACTCCCACGTTGACGCCATATTCGTCAAAATGGTTCCCGCAATCAACGCGGCTACCATAATGCCCATCCCCGCCGCTGTACTGCGGACAAGAACAGAAACCATAAGCGACAGGCAGGCGACTGCAAGACAAGCATACCAGGCTAGTCCATATTCCATCAGAATATACAGCCACTGGGGCAACACATGCACATAATCCGTATTAACATTCGACCCCCGAATCTGAAATCCAGTCAATACCGGATACGTCCAGCCTCCATATCCAAACACCAGGCCAGATATTCCATACGCAATCCCACCTGTCAGCACAACAATGGCAGAGACAAATAGTACAAGTGCGATAAGCTTACTCGTGAGGATCTTCCACCTTCGCACTGGCCTGGTCAGCAGCACTTTAATCGTGCCACTCGTATGTTCCCCGGATACAATATCTGCAGCAACAATTACAATAAGCAACGGGATGAACAGCGATACAGCATTGCTCATGAAATCTCTCGTAAACGTGACCGCATTCGGGGAATTCGGATCAATATTGTGGTTCAGGTAATATTGCTGCTGTTCAACGCGAATCCTCATCCACTGCTTCCACTCCTCTGGAACACGAGTACTTGAAAGCCTATTGGTCGTATCATTAATTTGTTGGCGCAGTGCGACTTTCCAGTCAGACGTTCCCAGCTGTTTCTGGTTGTTCACCGCCACCCTCAGCTGTGCGTACGTAAAAATCGGAACAAGCACAAGCAGGATCAACACGACAACCCAGAGACGCTTTTTGCGCAGCATCTTAATCACTTCATTCATGACGAGCATGTACATACTACGCATCTGCCCCCCCTCCTGCTTCTGTCATCTCAAGGAACATATCTTCCAGATTAGGCTTCCTCCATTCCACTCCGTATACATCAATGCCACCTGCGATAAGCTTCGCGTTTAGTTGCGGAATTTGTTCCGGGTCGATATCGACCGCAAATCCCTCATCTTCCGGCTGAATAGGAGCTACCACCACTCCCGGAAATGACAGAATCATCTCACGTGCACGGTCTGCGGGGCTTGCATACCAGATCATGCGGCGATACGGCTGACGCAGCAAATCATCTACTTCTCCAACGCGAACAACTTCCCCCTGATTGATAATCGCCACCCGATCGCACATTAGTTGAATTTCGCTTAACAGATGACTGGAGATAAAAACACTAAGCCCTTCATCTGCTAGCTGCCGGATAAATGTACGCAGCTCTTTAATTCCCTGCGGATCAAGCCCGTTCGTCGGCTCATCGAGAATGAGAAGCTTCGGGTCTCCAAGCAGCGCCTGGGCAATCCCGAGCCGCTGGCGCATGCCAAGCGAATAGCTTTTTACCACATCGTGAATGCGTGCAGTAAGACCGACACGCTCCACTACCTCATCAATTTTTTGTGCCGTTACACCAGGAATCATGCGGGCAAAATGTTCGAGATTCTCCATTCCGGTCATATACGTGTACATCTCCGGATTTTCTACAATAGAACCGACACGTGAAAGCGCCTTTGTCGGCTCCTTCTGAATATCATAGCCGCATACTTTAATCGTGCCAGCGGTCGGACGAATTAATCCGACGAGCATACGGATTGTCGTCGTCTTGCCCGATCCATTGGGACCAAGAAATCCGAATACTTCCCCGGACTGAACCGAAAAAGAAACGCCTTTAATAATCTTCGTGCCACGAATTGTTTTTTCAACATGATCAATGACAAGCGTTGTCACTCGCTCCATGCGCTTCCCTCCTACTTCAGCACATCTGCCATCCGTTCACCAATCCGCTTGTATCCAGCCTGGTTCGGATGAAAATGGTCGCTTGATATGTACTTCATTCCGTCACTGCGAAACAAATCATCTGTCGGCACAAAAATCGCTTGCGGATATTCATACAGCACCTGTGTTACGCCGTTATTCCATTCCTGTACAACCTTCGCGCTCTCTTTTGCATTCGGCAGGTCTGGAAACGGATTGTACAGCCCCATATACAAAAGCTTCGCCTTTGGATTCAGCTCTGTCACAATGGAAACGATCGCTTTGTAATTCGTGAGCGCAGCTGGAATACGTGTGCGAATTACGTCCGGCTTTACTTCGTCCGACTGCGTGTAGAACAGATCATTGCCGCCAATTGATAGAACAATCATGTCTGCCTGCTGCACCTGGCGCCGAATGTCCGGTTTTGTCCGCAAATCTTTCAGTAAGTTAGCCGCCTTGTACCCGTTTACTCCATTGTTATATACGTATACTTCCTGTTTTGTATTTTCCGCCAGACGAATGCGTAGGTTACCCGCATACCCAAGCCCTGACTCATCTCCTGTCCCCCTTGTCAGCGAATCGCCAAGCGCCGTAATTTGCAATTTGTGCGATGTTTTGTGCACTCCACTACTTTCTCCAGTCTGATCCGCTTTCCAGCTTACGGGGGTCGGATGTATAATATCACGTATGCCAAGCGTTAGGCCCACTGCAAGCATAGCAGTAGCCACAAGAGAGAAGATTCCAAATAAACGCCATACCGTACGTGTTTTCATCCCTTTCACTCCGCTCTTTTTTTGTTTTCTATTTCATTATATACCCAAATGAGGAAAAATTAAAAAACGTCCAAGCTGGCAGATGGCAGCTGGACGCCTTATTTTCTATTATTTTCTTCTATAAAATAAACACTTATAAGCGCTTGGCTCCGACATAGCGTTGACCCCAATAATATCGGTCGTCTACATTACTGATCGATACGCCTTTGCTGCTAGATGCATGAACAAACTTGCCATTCCCTATGTATACACCTGTATGTGTAACCGGTGCATAGCTCGCTGTTTTAAAGAAAACAACGTCTCCTCTACGGAGCGCAGAACGAGATACAGGCTTTCCTTGTTGATACATGTCATATGCTGTACGCGGCAGCGATACTTCATCTTTAGCAAATACGTAGCGGACGAATCCCGAGCAGTCAAATCCACTTGTCGTCGTTCCACCCCAGCAATATGGTACACCAATCAAGCTTTTGGCCGTGCTCACAATATGATCTGGTGATGCCGCAGATGCTTTGTCTGCTGTACCGACTACCCCTGTTAGCGCTAGCATACCTGTTAATGCGGCAGCCAAGATTTTACTTCGTTTCATTACAGTGGTACTCCCTTCGTGCTTACGAGGTTAGTTGACGGGTTGAGAGGATAAGGTCTCCCTCCGCAAACGCGGATACACCCCATATGAAGCATTCATGTCCCCCGCTCTGTGCCTGAAAAAAAGCACAGACTCAGCAAGTAACTATTTTTTTATTTTTACACTCCTTAGACAATAACCGACTCTGTTTCCTTGATTTACTTAACATAACAACAACGTCCCTTATTCTATCGAAATGAGGTGATAATAGATAGGGAATTAACAAAAACTTCACATTTTAGACACATTTTTTTAGTGCTGTGCCTGAAGCAGGCTTTCTACTTTTTTCAACATGTCAGACTTGAGTGAAGCAAGCAAGGTCCGACTTTCCTCCATGCTTTGTCCCTGTACGCCAAAATAAAATTTTACTTTTGGCTCGGTGCCAGACGGGCGAACACAACACCATGATCCATCCGCAAGAATGTATTTCAGCACATTGGAAACAGGAAGCAAAATCGATTCGGTACGTGCTTCCATAATATAAGAACGGGTTCCAGTTTTATAGTCTTCGCATATGTTCACACTTCGCCCGCCAATCGCATTGGGCGGCGCTTCGCGGAACGCAGATAAGAGCCTGTTAATTTTCTCGGCCCCTTCTTTTCCTTTGAGTGTAAGAGAAGCCAGATCTTCAAGATAGTATCCATATTTATGGAAAACCTCTTGTAATCCTTCATATACCGTCATACCGCGCGACTTGTAATAAGCGGCGACCTCGGCTATCAATAGACATGCCTGTACCGCGTCTTTGTCCCGTACAAAATCGCCGATAAGGTAGCCATAGCTTTCTTCATATCCGAATACAAATGTGAAGGCGCCGCTTTCTTCAGACTCGCGAATTTTCTCTCCGATAAACTTGAAGCCTGTCAGCGTGTCCATCGCTGTCAATCCATATCGCTCGGCAATCGCACGACCGATCTCCGACGTGACAATCGTCTTAAATACCGCCCCATTCGCAGGAAGCGTACCTGCTTTCTGCTTTTGCGAAACAATATAGTCAAGCAGCAGTGCCCCGGTCTGATTGCCGGTCAGTACCACATATGTATCCGTGTCGTCTTTTACCGCCACACCAACCCGGTCTGCATCCGGGTCCGTACCGAGCAACAGATCAGCATCGAACTTCTCGCCATCACGAATGGCCATCTCAAACGCCGCATGCTCTTCCGGATTCGGCGACTGTACAGTCGAAAATTCAGAATCCGGATTCTCCTGTTCACCCACGACTGCGACCTGTGAAAACCCGAACTCGGCCAGTCCACGCCGCACCAGCTTGTTCGCTGTACCGTGAAGCGGAGTAAATACAATGCGCACTTGATCACCCATCTGACGTATCAACTCCGGATTGAGGCAAAGCGTACGAAGTTCTTCGATGTATGCTTCATCCACTTCTTTCCCAATCATCGTCAGAAGCCCTGACCGCTTCAATTCTTCCTCATCAACCACTTCAATAAGCAGTTCATTTTCGACTTTTCCCACGTATCCGATCACTTCGTCTGCAAGAGCAGGCGGAAGCTGTCCGCCATCCGGTCCATATACTTTGTATCCGTTATATTCCGGTGGATTGTGACTTGCTGTAATCACAATCCCAGCATATGCTCCCAGATAACGCACGGCAAAAGAAAGCGCCGGTGTCGGACGTAGCTCATCAAATAAATACACACGAATACCATGACGACCAAGCGTGCGTGCAGCTTCACGAGCAAATTCATTTGACTTTCGACGCACGTCATACGCAATTGCGACGCCGCGCTTTTTCGCTTCTTCACCCTGCGCTTCAATCCAGCAAGCCAATCCTTCTGTCGCCTTGCGAACCGTATAGATGTTCATCCGATTCGTTCCCGGCCCGATCTCTCCACGCAGACCGCCTGTGCCGAATTCCAGATCACGATAAAACCATTCTTCCAGCCTGCGCTCATCATGCATAGCTTCACGAAGTTCGCGTTTGATTTCTTCATCCAGTTGTATGTAATCTGCCCAGCGCGTATACGCTTGTTTCCATGTCATCTCTGTCGCTCCTTCCCTCATCTTACTCTAAGTTAGATCGACAAACTCTTGCTCAACTCATACATCTCGTTATCTGTTTTGAGCACTCCATTAAATACATCATCAAATGTAACGGCAACAATACGGTTCTGCTGAATGCCAACCATCCTGCCCGCTTCGCCTTTCTGTAACAAATCCACAGCTCTCGCTCCAAAACGACTGCCAAGCATCCGATCATACGCACTGGGAGAACCGCCGCGCTGCACATGTCCGAGCACCGTAACGCGCGTGTCGAATCCGGTAGCTTCTTTAATCTGATCTCCAATGACAGAAGCCGAGCAAACACCTTCCGATACGATAATAATGCTGTGCTTCTTACCGCGTCTATGTCCGTCCATCAGGCGCTGAATGACTTCATCCATCTCATGCTCAATCTCTGGAATAAGGATCGATTCTGCCCCACCACTGAGTCCAGCCCACAGTGCAATATCACCACGATGACGCCCCATAACTTCTACTACATATGTACGTTCATGCGAGGTGGCTGTATCCCGGATTTTATCAATCGCTTCAATAACCGTATTCACCGCCGTATCAAATCCAAGCGTCATTTCTGTGCCCGGGATGTCATTGTCAATCGTACCAGGGATACCAATTGTCGGAAACCCTTTCTCGGTTAGTTTATGCGCGCCACGAAACGAGCCATCCCCTCCGATAACAACCAGGCCCTCAATTTCGTTTGCCTTCAGTTGTTCAATCGCTTTCTGCTGGCCAGCATCCGTCCTGAATTCATCACAGCGACTTGTATACAGAATGGTCCCGCCGCGCTGAATAATGTCACCAACACTTCCCGCATTCATCAACGCGAGCTGTCCATCCAGCAGACCCGCGTATCCGTGATACACTCCATACACTTCCATGTCGCAGGCAATCCCACGCCGCACAACAGCACGCACAGCCGCATTCATCCCTGGTGCGTCTCCTCCGCTCGTTAATACTGCAATTCGCTTCATACTATGTCATCCTCTCTTATTTTGATGATTCACTCGTCTGTATCCATCGAGCCAGACCAATAATTCCGGCATCATTACCGAGAAAAGCAGGCACGATGAGCTCCTGTCCACGCACTTCCTTCGAAAAAATAAACCGGTCAAAAAAATGAGTCAGCGGGTCAAACAGCACACGACCGGCAGCCGCAACCCCGCCGCCAATGACGATGCGAGCGGGGGCTGTTACGGTATAGGCATTGGCTAGCCCATATCCGAGATAATACGCCATTCTTTCTATAATTATCTTTGCTTGCAAGTCCCCTTCTTTTGCCGCCTGCACTACATCGTAAGCGGTTATGCGACCAGATTCCCTCATTACATGCACCAACATCGGCGAAACACCGGAGCTTGCCGCTTCGGTGCCATACATTCCGAGCGCCGTTGCTGACGCTTCTGTTTCCAGACAACCGACCGCTCCACAGCCGCATACACGTCCTCCGTCAGGACGCACGCACATGTGCCCGATTTCTCCAGCAAAATTAAGATGGCCGCTCACAATCTTCCCATTCGTAATCGTACCGCCACCCACCCCGGTCCCGAGTGTTACACAGAGTAAATCCGGAATGTTTTGTCCGGCCCCACGCCACGCTTCACCAAGTGCTGCCGCATTCGCATCATTTAAAATATATACAGGATCACCCAGCTTCTGTCTCGCAAGCTCGACAATCGGCTCATCCCTCCAACCAAGATTCACCGCCTGCCTCACTTTGCCTGATTCCATGTCCAGAAACCCGGGGATGCCAAGCCCTACTGCTGTAATGGCAGAGATGGCAATTTTACTATTTATGCACAAACGGGTACGCACATCCGCCAGCAGCTGTAAAAACTCATCCGGTCTGCTATTTACCGGAGTCGGGACACTCACGCGAGCCCGAACAACTCCGTTCGGCTCTACCAGTCCCGCTTTTATATTTGTACCACCTATATCATAACAGACAAACACCCGCATTCCTCCCGTCCATGCTTCTCTCCTTATTATAATAGCTTGTCACAGCCTTTTCACTTTTCCGCTTGACTTTTCCTTTCTACGCATGAGTATAATATAAAAGTTTGTACCAAACGAATTCGGCAGCCATATAATCCAGGAGGTTAAGTATATATGCAGTTTACAAGTTATGAACAGGTTGAACAAAAAATCTGGGATATCGTAGAAGAAGAGATTATTCAGGGAGATTTCATGCAGTCCCTGCTTGCAGGCCAATGGACACCTCTTCAGGTACGCGAGTTCGCCCTGCAGTACAGCTACTACAGCCGCAATTTCCCACGCGTGCTTGGTGCAGCCGTAGCAGCCGTGGAACCAGAAGACGACTGGTGGGTTCCGCTTGTTGACAACTTATGGGACGAAGGTGGACGAGGCAATCCCGCTCATTATCATTCGCTCCTCTATCATACTTTCCTTGAAACCGCTGCTCCAGATGTTCCGACGAACGAAAAATACGTTCCCGACTATCCGGTTGCTCCAGCAGCGAAAGAAGCAGTAACTGCATTTCTGATCTTCCTTCGCAATGCCACATCACTTGAAGCAATGGCATCCATTGGCTTCGGCTCTGAGCTGTTTGCAGGTAAAGTAATGGGCTTGATCGGAGAAGGATTACAGCATCCAAACTACAATACAGATCGCAAGCTCGATGTGACATTCTGGACGGTTCATGCTGATGAACACGAACCACGCCACTACCAACTGTGCAAAAATATATTAACACGCTTCACATCGCCACAGGAGCTTGAACATATGTATCGGGCCGGTGCATATGTTACACGTTCGGAAGCACGCTTCTATCAAGGATTGTACGAACGTATGCAAAGTCTTCTATAAATACATGCCAAAGGATACGCCAAAATGGGTATCCTTTTTTTATGCATATTTAAGCGTTTACTTTCTTGTATAGTACCGTTATCATACCGAAGAGATAGAATATTTTTATAAATGAAAAGAGGGAGCATGGTGGAAATTTCAACTGTTGTGTCATCCATCGCCGTCATGGCTGCCATGATTGTGATCGGTGCGCTGCTTACCCGAACCGTTCCGTTTACGGTCGAGCGAAGACAGCTACTTATGGCTATTATTATTAATGTTGCCATGCCATGTATTATTTTTCATGGCATATTTCAAACAAAAGTGGATCAGGCATTTCTGACACTTGTTCTCATTACGTTTGTCTGTTCGATTATTCTGAACAGTCTCGGAGTGGGGCTTGGCTTTCTGGCTGCTCGTGCCGCTCGCATGACACCGGATAAAGCACGCGAGATTGCACTCCTATCCGGTCTTGGCAATACCGGATTTATTGGCATCCCACTTTGCGCAGCTCTGTTCGGGCCTAAAGGTGCACTCCTGGCTGCTATTTTTGATGCAGGACTTGATTTTACGATCTGGACGCTGGGTGTTATGATACTTCAGCCTCATGTACGCATCAGCCTGCGATCGCTGCGTGAGCTTGTGAACATTCCCATGATCGCAATTTTTGTAGGAATGATTATTGCCGTTTTAAATCTTTCACCGCCACCTGTTGTGGCTCATCTAACAGAATCGCTGGCGAATCTAGCATCCCCGCTCGCTATGATGTACATCGGAATGCTCATTCCCGCACTCATTAAGAAGAAAACACCAGCTATCGGACACATCAGCATGCCGTTGGTTCTAAAACTATGTATTTTTCCTATATCCTGTGCGCTGCTGCTTAAAGTTGTATCGTTTCCGGTTGAAGTCGTTCAGACTATTATTGTCCAGACAGCTATGCCATCTATGACGCTCGCCTCGATTTTATTTGCCCGTTATTCTGCCGATGAAGAGTATGGAGCGACGATGACCGTATTTTCTACATTACTGTCCATTCCCACCATTCCTCTTATGACTGCGTTTGGATTTTATTTGCTTCAGTAACTGCATACTCATACAAAATAGCCTCTCTACTGTTTTGGGAGGCTGTTTAACGTATAAATGGACTACATTTTATACATATTCACCATAATTACAATTGTTTTTTGTTTGTAAAAACAATAAAGACTATACTTATTTTAGTATAAAAGTATGACTTTTCCCATTCAGGTCATGATATAATCATCAAAGATTCAATTATTTTTTATAGTAAAGGGGATAGCAAGTATGATGGGTTGTCCGTTTAAGGGTTTATTTGGAGATGAAAAAGGAGCCATCAGTTTTTTCAAAGGCGGAAAAAAAGAAGAAGAAGGACATACACCAGTACCGTATACATCCGGCACTTCCCTTTCTATTACTCCGGATGTATCCCGCTCTATTAAAGAACTTAAAGAGAGCACCGAAAGCTCCAAAGTTCACTTTGTAGGCTTGAACGAATCCGACCTGCAGCGTCTCGTTTCTCTGCGTCCCATTTTCGAGAAAAACGTAGCAGGCATTGTAAATACATTTTATGAAAAACTTTCGCAAGTTCCAGCGCTGATCACCATCATCAGCAACCACAGCTCTGTCGAGAAGCTTCGGCAGACATTAGAGCGCTATCTACTTGATATGACGTCAGGCGATGTCGGCAAAGATTATATTGTGCGTCGGAAAATTATCGGCAGTGTACATAACCGCATTAACCTGTTCCCCGAATGGTATATTGGAGCGTACACAATCATTCAAAATGAAGTGCTGAGCGTGCTACTACGTGAGCTTCCCCCTGCCGAAGCCCAGCAGGCGTTTATTTCATTCCAAAAGCTGTGTTCTTTTGATATGCAGATTGCGATCGCCACGTATATTGATTCCTATACCTCATCCATGATGCGCCTCAATGAAATCGAACGCATTCAGCACCGTCTCAATGAATCATCCGAGATGCTTGTGGCAACCGCAGAAGAAACAAGTGCATCCATCGGAGAAAAAGAAGAACATGTCTCCCAAATGCTTGAAGGTACACGTGATATTCAGAACAGCTCGCTTAAAATGGTAGATGATGTAGAAGGCGGAAAAACCGAGATTTCAAGTGCACTAAAAGAAATTGATCTTATCGTTGAGATCATGGACGAAACCCGTGTGCGTTCTAAAGAACTCATCGAAAGTTCCAATAAAATCGGAGAAATCGTTCAGGTTATTCATGCTATTTCCAATAAAACAAACGTCCTGTCCCTTAATGCAAGCATCGAGGCTGCACGCGCTGGGGAGCACGGGCGTGGGTTTACCGTTGTAGCAAAAGAAGTTCGCAATCTCGCCATGCAAACTCAGGCAGCACTTGACCATATTCACGAACAAATCTCCATGGTGCAAAATAACGTAACATCATTTGAGAACTCGTTTGAACAAATCGCCCGTCAAACAAGTCGATTCCGTGAGATTAACACAGCTATTATGAACATCATGGATAATTCATCCGTTCAGGTCCGTTCTAACAGTGAAAAAATCCAGCGTGTCGGCAGCTATATTCTTGATTTCCAGCAAACCTTCAATGAAATTTCGACTGCTTCGGAGCAAGTAGCCAAAATGGCGGAAGAACTAAGCATGCTCAGCAATCAGCTTAATGATAAATTCAACATCAATAAATAAGCTCGTCCATGGCAATGAAATACAGGACATAGGTGGGAACATTCGATGAATACGAAAAAATTCTCATATGAAAATCGTCACTTCTCTTCCTTACAGGAAATAACCGAAGTGCTGTTGCATGAAGTAAATGAGCAAATCATCCGCATTGATATAGGAGTCATCAAAAACACCTCAGAAAACCGTAATTATAGCAAATGGCGCCTGCTTCAACTTCAATTTTACTTTGCTGATACAGTTCCAGAGGAATACCGATCCACATACAATTCACTCTGGAGTCAACTGTATCGCCTAGAGCACCAGGATACGTTCCGTCATCCGTATCTAAAAATTCTTCTGGAACAGTTGCATGCGTAACTATGAATTCGCCTGTCTGACCGAACAAAATTTGAAAAGTTATGTGGATCAGATTTTGTTCGATCTGCGTGCTGATCTGGACATAACACAAGAAAGTTTGATTCACTACTCACTTTATCTTGCTATCTGGGAGATTCTTTTGAATATCGTCAGCCATAATCAATCCCAGACAGATCACCATGTACTCGTCCGCATTAGCTGGACGGAGGACGAGATTATGATTCAAATCGAAGATCCAGACGGGGACTTTGATTGGAAAACGTGCCTGTTGGCTGATCTTCCCACACCAGATCAGTCAACAGGCAGAGGACTGTTCATTGTAAAGACAATCAGTAAGGAATTTTCGTTTGAAGACTGCGGGAAAATCGCTCGTATTCTCTTTGATCGTTCGTAAGAAGTTACTATACGTAATTTAATAAAAGGAGTCGACCTTATGATTAATTACTCGATTCAAGCTCATGAAGTAACATTTGAGTTCAAAGAAGACATCAACTTCGAAACTGTACGCCAGCTTGAAACAAAAGTACGAGAAATTTCCCTTCCAGAAACAGTATCGCATCTTATTATTAATCTGCAGCACGTCAAATTTATTGACAGCACAGGTGTTGGATTTTTGATCAGTTGGATTCATCCTCTCACCTCTCGCCATCGTGTAACAGTTATTAATGCGAGCATTCCAGTTAAAAATATTTTGCAAATCTGCAAACTTGACAGCCTTGTAGAAATCGCATAAAGAAAAGGCATGCGTTGAATGCATGCCTTTTCTTTATACATATCAATTACGGAAGTGTAATCGCAACCAGACAAATATCATCCACTACCCGTCCATCACGAAACAAGTTAACCGCTTCCTCAATTACTCTGTCTGTTTCCTGATCGTGAAACTCCTGTAAAAAATCAGCAAGCCGGTTGATGTTCTGAAAAGACGATTCCCCTTTTCTCTCAATAAGTCCGTCTGTATATAAAAAGATTCGTACCGGCCCTTCATACGATAGAATCCCTTTCTTTACTCGCAAATCAGATATCAATCCAACTGGCAATCCCCCTTCACTTAGCATAAAAGGTGCATCGCCAGCGCTACAAAGCAAACCTGGTGGATGTCCGGCATTCACATATTCAATCGTCCGCTCTTTTGTATTCACAACGATATATAAGCCGGTAAAGTAATACGACTTTATTCGACTCTGTGCCTGATACAAATTGTTCATATGTCGGTTTAATTCTTGCATCACCCGAACTGGATCAACGAGACGAGTAATCAATCCCTGAAGCAGCGAGCGGATTGACATACTAATCAGCGAAGCACTAATGCCATGCCCCACCACATCGAGCAGCATAATTCCGTATCGATTCTTATCAATCTGATACCAGCAATACATGTCACCTGCCAGCTGCTCAGACGGAATGTACGCCGCCTTTATTTCGATGTTGTCTCGCTGAATAGGGGGGCTGAGCACACTTTGTTGTACGTGCTTGGCCAACTCAAGTTCTGACTTGAGTTCCTGTTCCGCATGCTTGCGCCGGGTAACATCGATTTGAAGTCCGACAAAATAAATCAGTTCTCCTTCATCATCAAAAATCGGGCTAATCGTGAGCTCATTCCAAAATATACTCCCATCCCGACGATAATTTAGCACCTCGGTCGTAATCGGCTCTCTTCCCTTAATTGCTCGTCTAATCTTTTCGACGGCTTCTCCATCTGTTAGTGGCCCCTGAA
The DNA here is from genome assembly GCF_002355375.1 of Aneurinibacillus soli. Classification (GTDB taxonomy): domain Bacteria; phylum Bacillota; class Bacilli; order Aneurinibacillales; family Aneurinibacillaceae; genus Aneurinibacillus; species Aneurinibacillus soli. The sequence goes on from NZ_AP017312.1 coordinate 3,321,133, forward strand.
GAAATCGACAATTATGACCGATCACTTCTTCTATAGAATATCCGGTTAACGTCTCAAACCCTTTATTAGCAAAAACAACCGGATTATCCGGTAGTCGCGGATCAGAAATGGTAACGCCTGTCATCGTATTGGCAATGGCGCTGACCAGATGATCATTTGTCTCTAATGCTTGCAGAAGCTTCTCATGCGATTCTCTCCGGCTCGTAATATCATGAAAGTATACACACATTCCTTCATCAAATGGTGTAACATGGACCTCAAACCACTGCCTCGTCTCCGGCATATATTGCTCGAATTCGACCGGACGCTTTTCATGCACTGCCTTGAAGTACTGCGTCTGAAAGGACGGTGCAATCGTGAGGGGAAATTCATTCCACATGTTTTTCCCGTGAAGCTCATCGCGACTCGCATGTAAAATGCGCTCCGCTTCTCTATTTATGTATATAAACCGCCAATTACGATCAACGGCGAAGAAAGCTTCCGGAATCGAATCCATCATTCTTTCGATTTGCCGGTGCGTCTGTTCACCTTCCATCGTTCTCCCCCTGTATTATGTTCTATCCCTTTCAGTTTATCATAAACCTCGAAATTTTTTATCATTTTGAAAAATTTAATCCCCCTCTCTCCTCTCTGAGCAAACCGCCCGTTTGTGAATATACTGAAGCATCTACATCAAGAAAGGATGAACCCGTATATGCATACAGAAAAAAAAGAAAAACAGGCGTTTCGCATACTTGGCCTCTCCGGCATCGGCCTGCTATTTGACTCAATGGATGTCGGTATTCTCGCTTTTGTTCTTGCCGCCTTAAAAGTACAGTGGGGACTGACGCCGACTGAAATGGGGCTTGTCGGTACCATAAATTTTATCGGGATGGCACTTGGCGCTGCACTTGCCGGATTATGGGCAGACCGCTATGGCCGCAAGCGTCTGTTTATCATTACATTACTTGTCTATAGCATCGCAACAGGGCTAAATGCCTTCGCTGCTACACTTGCCATCTTTATGGCCCTTCGCTTCATTGTCGGCTTCGGTCTTGGAGGCGAGCTGCCAGTTGTCACAACCTACGTACTTGAAACCGCACCGCAGCAGCATCGTGCCAAATGGGTTGTCTGGCTTCAGAGCTTTTGGGCAGCTGGTGCACTTGTTGCAGCCATTATTTCCTACTTCATCATCCCACAATACGGCTGGCGTGTTGGCCTTTTCATCGGAGCACTTCCGGCATTATATGCGCTATACTTGCGTCGTGCCCTTCCGGAAACACCTGCCTTCACCCGCCAGGCAATCACCCAAACATTTGGCGAAAAAGTACGCCTGCTCTGGTCCGCTCCATACCGCCGCACGACCATTGTGCTATGGACACTCTGGTTCGCATCTGTCTTCTCGTACTACGGAATGCTGCTCTGGATGCCCTCCATTATGATTATGAAAGGGTTTACCCTTATCAAAAGCTTCGAATATGTACTCCTGATGACGCTCGTACAAATCCCCGGCTATTTCGTCGCTGCTTACTGTGTCGACCGCTGGGGGAAAAAGCCGACCCTTGTCACCTTTATGACGCTATCAGCCCTCTCCTCACTCGCCTTCGGACTGTCACCAAACATTTGGGCGCTGCTTACTTCCGGCATCTGCCTGTCATTCTTCAATCTCGGCGCATGGGGTGCAACGTATGCATACACCGCTGAACAATATCCAACACTGTTCCGAGCTACCGGAACCGGCTGGGCGGCAGGATTTGGCCGCATCGGGGGCATTATTGCACCGTACGCAGTCGGCCTTCTTATTGGAACGCATGTCGGCTTCTCCTGGATTTTCGGACTGTTCTTTTTAATGACAACACTTGCGGTACTTGTCGTAAGCTTCCTTGGTCGGGAAGGTATAACTGAAAGCTGATGTACGCTCTATCTGCCAGACAAAAAAGAGAGGGATACTAAGTGCCCTCTCTTCTTCATGCTCATTATTGCGCCGTATACCCACCATCAATGACAATCGCCTGACCGGTTACACTTCCGGCTTTATCACTCGCGATAAACATCGCATACTCGGCAATATCTTTCGGTGTCAGCAATTTGCGCTGTGGTACGAGCGGATAAATCACTTCTTCGAGCACGCTCGTAAGCGGTACATTGCGGGTGCGGGCCAGATCTGTCAGCTGGTTGCGAACAAGCGGTGTATCCACGTAGCCCGGGCAGAGCGCATTCACGAGCGACCTCAAGCCCGATACCGCTTGCCGCACCGGTAATAAATACTGTTTTGTTCTGTACAAGTGTACTCATATGCTGTCGACTCCTATTATTTCACTATCAGCATCTCGGAAACGATAAGTTCCGGCTCCGTGCACGCTTTAATCTCTTCGACTGTAAAGCCTTCTGCCACTTCGACAAGTTCGAGACCACGCTCTGTTACGTCAATCACTGCACGATCCGTAATAATGCGGTCGACAACCCCTTTACCTGTAAGTGGAAGGGTGCATGCATTCAAAATCTTTGGCTCACCGTGCTTATTTACATGCTCCATAATCACGATAATGCGCTTCGCGCCGTGTACAAGGTCCATCGCTCCCCCCATACCTTTGACCATTTTGCCCGGAATCATCCAGTTCGCCAGATCACCGTTCACAGACACTTCCATCCCCCCAAGGATGGCTAAGTCAATATGACCACCGCGAATCATCGCGAACGACTCTGCGCTGCTAAACAGGCTTGCGCCCGGTGTCATCGTAATGGTTTCTTTCCCCGCATTGATGAGCTCCGGGTCCAGCTCCTGCTCTGTCGGGTACGGTCCGATACCAAGCAGGCCGTTTTCCGATTGAAGCACAACATGTTTATCAGCCGGGATGTAGTTCGCTACCAGCGTTGGAATTCCAATTCCTAAGTTTACATAGAAACCATCTTGAACTTCCTGTGCTGCACGCTTTGCAATTTGTTCCCTTGTCATTGCCATATTTTTTCCCTCCCTTGTCTTATGCCTGCACGGTGCGGCGTTCGATTCGTTTTTCGTAATTCTGGCATTCGATAATGCGCTGGACATAAATGCTCGGCGTATGGATTGTATTCGGATCGATTGCACCTGGTTCTACAAGTTCCTCTACTTCAGCAATCGTTATCTTGCCAGCAGCAGCCATCATCGGGTTGAAATTTTGCGACGTTTTGTAATACACGAGATTGCCCATTTTATCGCCTTTCCATGCTTTGATAAGCGAGAAGTCAGCAGTTAGTCCGGTTTCAAGCAAGTATTCCTTGCCGTCAAATGTGCGTACCTCACGACCTTCTGCAAGCGGTGTACCGACGCCAGCCGGTGTATAGAATGCCGGAATACCCGCGCCGCCTGCACGAATGCGTTCAGCAAGCGTGCCCTGCGGTACTAGTTCGACTTCCAATTCTCCTGAGAGGAATTGACGCTCAAATTCTTTATTTTCACCTACGTAGGAAGAAATCATTTTTCTAATCTGTTTGTTCTGCAATAGCAAACCGAGTCCCCAGTCGTCCACTCCGCAATTATTCGAGATAATCGTCAAGTCTTTGACGCCTTTATCACGCAGGCCGAGTATCAACTTCTCCGGGATGCCTACCAATCCAAATCCGCCAACCATCAACGTTGCTCCGTCTTTAATTCCGTCTACAGCCTGTTCAATAGATGTGTACACACTCACTCGACTCACTCCTCAACCAAAATTTATTGAAATCGCTTTCTTTTTATGAAAGCGGAATCAAACAATACCAAACATATAGTACAGCGCAATCACAAAAATACAGCTAGCGTTTTGATGAGCCTCATAGCAAAAATATCGATGTACGACTGGCGATGCGTAAGCCCGGCTACGGCTAAAAGCGTAATAACGGCGCCGTTGCGTGGAAGCGTATCCATACCACCGGATGCCATGGACGCTACACGGTGCATCACTTCTGGATTGATGCCAAGCTTCTCTGCCTGCTCGAGGTACTTGTCTCCCATCGTTGCAAGTGCGATACTCATTCCGCCAGATGCTGAACCCGTAATCCCCGGAAGCAGCGCAATAATGCCCCCAAACCCATACTCGGATGCGGTGTTCAGTGTAGCCAGTAGTGCACCACCAATTGATGCATTAATCCCTGCATTAAAATTCTGTTTAACTCGCGTGAAGGAAAAAAGTAAGACCGTCAAAATCCCCAGAACGAGCGCTCCCTCAACAGCCCAGATGGCCGTTTCTTTCGTCACATCAACAGCTGCCACCTTCGGAATATTAATGCTCTCAAAATCAAATTTTTTGCCGTAGACTTGCGGAATGAGGCCGGTGAACACTTTATTGAAAACTCCAATAATTATAAGCGGTAAAATCGCAATAAAGGCGTTTGGCAGTTTTTCATCTGTAAGTGGTTCCGGTTCATTTTTATGCCCTATACCATATCCTTCGCCATTTGCCTTTGCTTTCCTTCTTCTAGATTCCAAATAAATCATGCCGAAAAAGTCCTTTTTCAACAAGTGTCAGCAAATCTTTATTCGTCGCGGCAATAATTCGCACGTCAATTGACTCCGGTTTATCTGCCCCAACCTGTTCAATTTCTTTTTCCTGCAGCACGCGGAGCAACTTTACCTGCATCATCAGCGGCATCTCGCTAATTTCATCAAGAAAAATCGTACCGCCCCGTGCTAGCGCAAATTTCCCCTTTTTGCCCGATTTTTTGGCACCCGTAAACGCACCTTCTTTATAACCAAACAGCTCAGATTCAAACAACGTGTCTGGAATCGCTGCACAGTTCACTTTAATAAGCGGCCCGCCTGATCGGTAGCTTTCACGGTGAATGGCATGGGCGAACAAATCGTCCACTTCCTGAAACATAACGGTTCCGACAACGGCTGCTACCTTGTCCTGGTTAAAGACCGGGATGCGATGCCCTCCCTCTCAAGTACTGGTCATGAAATACAGAAAAAACCGCTCCAGTTGGAACGGTTTGTGTGTGTCAATATAAGGCGGTAAGAAGTGCTGTAAGCCAGGTTTTGTACTTCCGTACTCGTAGCGGCAGCCAGCCTGGTACAAGAAGTGACAGTCATCTATCTACGAAGCATTCTTCGTCTGTCGTCCGGTTCAGTTCCCTTCAGACAGTGCCCCTACCAAAATTTGGGTTGCTCGCTTGAGGGGTTTACCTCGTTCCACCTCTGTGGTTTCCCACAGAGCTTCGTCACTGTGGCACTTTCAGGCTAGTTTCGGCATATTCCAAAAGGAACGTAGCCGATTTCACCGCCGTCAGCCGGACCACCGGCTGCCCTACCTTGCGATAGGCACAAACACTCCGGGCATCTCAGCCCGGGCGAGCCTGGACTTTCCTCTGTCTGTTTTGCAACAGACAGCGACCATCCACACTTCTTACATACATCAAATGCGAATGAGAGGACTTGAACCTCCACGGGGTTGCCCCCACTAGAACCTGAATCTAGCGCGTCTGCCAATTCCGCCACACTCGCTTAAAACTGGCGTCCCAGGAGAGATTCGAACTCCCGACCGTACGCTTAGAAGGCGTATGCTCTATCCTGCTGAGCTACTGGGACATTTTATTAACTGCATTTATTTCTTGCGGCGATAAAAACAATACTATCACACACGACTGATACATGGCAAGTGATTTTTTCACTTTTTATTTGCGGTTCTATGCCAAAGTATGTTCTTGGCTGCGTTTTCTTTTATCGAAATCGACCAGGCGTGATGGTGGGAGGAGAGAGCGACTGTTCGCTTCTCTCCTCCCAACAACGTTTCGATTCAAAAAAGAACAAAACAATCTTTTGGCGTGTTGTTTCTATCCAGCAGCCTAGCAAACACCCTGTATTCTCTACACGCTAGGTGCCTCTACGCCAAACGTACTCCATTCCTCTCTAGAAGGACCAAATACTCCTGGAACCCGAAGTCCGGCCTGGCGCATCAACACGGTCATCTGTCCACGGTGATGAATCTGATGGTGAATCAAAACATTCAAAACGATTGCTTTCGTCCACGGTTCTCCATACAGGTTTACTTCCTCCTGCAATGAAGTATCAGACCACTGCTGACGAAGCGCATCTGCCAGCGATTCATTAGCCTTTCGATATGCCAGGGCGATTACTTCTGCTGTTTCTGGAACAGGTGCTTCTTCTATCGCTCCCGCAAGTGTGAGTCCTGACTTCTCCATCATCTCATATATAGTATATACAATATGCCATGCAACACGTCCCAGTGTCCGGTCGTGAGGCGATACCTCCTGCTTAAGCGAAGCATCTGTCAATGTATCCATCACTCTCTGCATTCCTGCTGCGTCATTATCCCATGCCCGGATAAACGAATCAATTGTTGTGTACATTTCTTTCCTCCCTCTAAATAAGAATATATGTTCTTATTTATTTTAACATATATACTTGGAAAAAAATAGAGAGGAACAAGAAAAGACAAGGACGGCTGTCCCGATAGCCGGAACATGGTGAACAGGACAGATTTTCGTAATATCGACAACGTTTGGTGGTGAGGGAGTGGGAGAAGAAAGGAGCCGTTCGCTTCGGTACGCTTGCAGGGAAGCTATGACTGTCCGCTCCGGGAGCCCGCGCAACGTTTCGGTTTACCAAAACCCACTCGACACCAGAACGGATTTTCTCGATAGCCACTGGCTTTTTGAAAGACTGCTTCCTTAATGTTTTATCTACATAGCAAAGCTCAGCCTCTTGATTATACTTGAAGAGTTTCGTCCAAACTGTGTCAGGAGCTGGATCGAGCGGGGCAACGGAACGCCTGTACGCGACTCCCCAGCGGAAGGGGATAGGCGAACGGGCTTTTGCCTACAATGCTTCGATGCCAATACATCGTGGGCATGTTTTGTGGGCGAGTTCGTCTGGCCCCTGGAGCGGACAGTCCCAACTTCTCCGTAAGCGTACCAAAGTGACGAGGCCCCGCCCGATCCTGCTCCTCCACCACACTTTGGAGAAAACCTACACCAAGAAAAAAAGAGGGCGATCTCAATTGAGACCACCCTCTTCTTTATTCACGCGGATCTACCGCATGTATGCCGGAAGCCATCCAGCCGGATGCGGCTTCATGCTGCTCCCATTTTGTTTCCCATTTTGTGACGAATGCTTCAATCGCGGCGATCCAGCGCAGCAAATAATCTCGCTCCAGCGCCAGGTCCGCAATGCCTGCCATATCATTAACCTGAAAGCAGGTGCGTACTTCATCTTCCAGCCACTGTACTTCGAGCCGCTTCTGCTCGACTACATGCCGCAGCCGCACAAAACGGAGGTGCAGTCTGTCCAATCCTTCAATCGCTTCCATGTACGGCCACCCTCTATATCAGGGATTACTGCTTGTTAATGACTTTCATAACATTTTCAAGCGCTACTACAATTTGTTCACAGTGTTCTTTTTCAGCAACCAATTGAGAAATTGCAGACATATTGTTCACTTTAAAGTGATTCAGTACTTCTTCTTCCATTTCCTTAATACGCAGTTCGAGTTTCTCTGTAGAATCCTGCACGTTCACTACAACATCTTCTAATACACTTGCTGTTTTTACTTCTACCATTGCTACGGCAACCTCCTCTATTCCTGATTGAACTTCTTGATTTTGATTTTGTTCTTGTGTGTCTTTCGGCAGCTGTGGTTCTTCTTCTACTGTTTCTACCGCCACTTCCTGTACCTGTGGAACTTCAGCAGATGGTTCGGGTTCAGCTTCCGCTGTGTCCTTGGCATACGCAACCAGTACGAGATCGTCTACTACGCGCATCCGCTCGTCGCCTTCTAGAACAAATGTATACTCCCGACGAGACAAGTTCAATTCATGTTCCATCTGCATGTACAACTGCGTCAGCGGCACATGTTTTACCTGATGCTCAGACAAGAAAGCATACAAGGCATCATTCGCAATCTTCCAGCGAGCCAGATACCATAGATCCGAACCTTCAAACTGGACAAATCGCGCATCACTCTGAAGCGGAAGCTTGTCCATCTGGAAACTGTATGATACAACATTCATGCGGCGCAGCTTTTTCACACACTGCTCCGCAGTAAGCGGTCCTTTGTTCTCTAAGAAATAGCGAACAAGTTCTTCCGCGATATGGTCGCGAAATGCAACATCCATCTCAATGACCGCATGAGACGCACCGGTATGGAATGGTGTGCCCAACTCCAGCACTTCATCGATGATAGTAACCGGAGATTTCCCCATCTGTTCCAGCTGTGTACCATATGTATTCTCCAGACGGCTTTCTAGCTCCTGCCTTGACAGTGAACGTTCCCCCTGGCGGAAAACTTTTTTTACCATACTTCCTGGTGTGTATACTAACGTACTCATTCACAGACTCCTTTACATAGTCTTGTCGTGTATTATCATACCATGTTCTGATGCAGGTTTGGGGGGCAAAATTACCGTTTTGATCAAATTTCCTACATCTCACACCTTTATTTATAAAAATTCATTTTTCTGCATTTTATTCATAGACAATTTCAACTCCTGGTTGTATATTTATTATTATTAATTTAATAAATATGCATTCATATTCAGGCATACGTCCTGTTATTATAGAAATCTTACAAAAGGAGAACAACAAAATGCAGATACGGAAAGCAAAAATTCATGATCTCGATGGAATGATGGCACTCATTAATGAATACGCACAGGAAGGGCTGATGCTACCGCGCTCTAAGCTGTCACTGTGCGAAACGCTACACTGTTTCTCAGTTGTCGTGGATGACAAGGGAGAAGTAAGCGAAGCGGGCACTATTGTCGGGGTAGGCGGCCTCCATATTTTATGGGAAGACCTGGCTGAAGTTCGCTCACTGGCCATCTCTGGAAAAGCCAAAGGAAAAGGTCTTGGCAAACTGCTTGTGAACCACCTCGTACAGGAAGCTCAAGAACTCGGTCTGCAGCGGGTAATGTCGCTCACATACCAGCAAGTCTTCTTCGAAAAATGCGAATTTTATGTTGTGCAAAAAGAAACACTCCCCCATAAAGTATGGAAAGATTGTGTAAACTGCTCTAAATTCCCAAGCTGTGATGAAATTGCCATGATCCGCGACCTTGCGCCGATCACAGCTGCCGTATAAATAACAAAAGAAGGAGCGCCTATCATACAAGACGCTCCTTTTCTTTACGTATGCTTATTTCCCACGCCTGAGTATGCCTTTCAGCATTTGCAAGCGACTCGTTCCAACGAGAGAATCGGCCTTCGTCAGTACATCCCGAATGACACCCATAATATTTTTATTGCCATTCCAGTGTTCCTCGATGATTTTTTCATCTACATCTACCAGCATTTTGTTTAGCGCCATCACTGCAAATACGATGTCGTCCGCAAATCCAACAGGACCAAGCAATATCTCCGGGAGAATATCGAGCGGTGACATAAAGTAGACAACAGCCAACAATGCGACTGACTTCGAGCGCAGCGGGACTCGATTATCTTTGGCCAGTCGAGCCAGCAAAACGAATAAATCCGGTGCCAGCAACAAATACGGCATGAACTTATCCGATGTACCTGCTCCCATTTTATCACGGATATAATCCTCAATTTTACTGCGGAGGCGGTCATAAAATCTCCGCTCCTCCTGCTCAAGCACCCTTAGCCCCCCATCTGTTTCCTCAACACCTTCTGCTGCCCGCTCTGTTTTGTTCTCATCTGTAGGCAATGGGTCATTCTCCGTCAGCACATTCCAGTTAAACTCACTCATATCCACCAATATATCCGATGGGATCATACTATCGAACTCAATCCCCTCTGTAGTAAATACCATCCTCTGTATGTGTATCTCCTGAAGCTCTGGATTCAGTTCAACAAGCTTGCCAAGCTGAATCGTGAGGCTGTTATCCGATGCAAGGACATATGGGCTATCCGGAAGTGCACTTGAAAGCAAGGTGCGACCAGTAAGACTTTTTGCTAGTATGCGTTCTGTTTCAGTCAGAAGCTTCTGCATAAAGGTACCGCGTGTTCGCTCCATGCTCTCTTCATAGGAAAGAGTAAGGTAACGCCCTGTCGTATCAAAACAGAAGGCTTCAATGCGAACCGTGTACACCACCGGAAACCATTCACCACGCACCCGCACCTGTGCATCAATAAGTGCCTGTCCATCTAGCGTACGAATACGGTTAATGTACAGTATCTGTGGCAGCAGTGTATTCAGCTTTGGAAGTAGCATCGTCTCAATCATCGGTCCGGTAAGCTTCATGTATATCGACTCCTTGTTTTTAGGCAATTTACAATTAGATTACCCTTTTATACGCAAGAGTGGACATCAGGTTTCAACACAAGAAATTCAAAACACAGGCTAACATTCAATGCGTTTTTCCGATATAATAGTAAGTATTAGATTAGATTTGTACAGGCAAACTGCCAAAAAGCGAGGAATGTCCATGTGGCAAAATTTGTTCCGTAAGCTAAAATACCAGTATTTGAAGTTGTTGCGCTCCCAAGGTGCACCCTCTATTATAGCGCGCAGCTTTTCACTCGGGATCTTCATTGAATTCCTTACACTTCCGACACTCGGTGCCGCGTTTTTGTTATTGTATCCGCTTATCCGGCTCGTTCGAGGCAGTTTTGCTGCTTCGCTGATCGGATTTATCATGGGTAAGTTTGTTCTTCCTGTGTTTTTTGTTCTCAATATGAGCGTAGGTAACTTTATTGTCGGTAAAAAACTCGACCATCAGCACGTAAACGGACACCTTCATCACCATTCCTTTTTATCCGCTGTGCAATTTGTCAAAGAAAAAGGAATCACCCTGTTCGTAGGTAGTGCAGTCAATGGTACAGTTACGGCTATTCTTTGCTACATCCTTGTTTTCTACGGACTTCAGTTTTATCGCAAACGTAAAGAAAAACGTCGCCTAGCGATTCAGTTGAGTAAAGTAAAATAAATAAAGTCACGAAAGAGGGGCGGTCCCGTTGATACAGGATCGCCCCTTTTGTTTTTGCTCTTCTTCTATCCGATCATGCCAAAACGGCTCGATCACTTGCAAACTTCTCGCCGCGCAGACGCTGGAACTCTTCCAGCAGTCTCTCGATTGTGAGATCCTTTTTCTCCTCAGCCGGTACATCCAGAATAATCATACCTTTGTCCATCATAATCAGACGATTGCCGAGATCAAGCGCTTGCTGCATGTTGTGCGTAACCATGAGCGTAGTTAGCTGCTGGCGACCGACAATCTGCTCGGTAAGCTCAGTAATGCGCTGCGCGCGTGCCGGGTCAAGCGCAGCCGTATGCTCATCAAGTAAAAGCACCTTTGGTTTTGTAAATGTCGCCATCAACAGACTAAGCGCCTGCCGCTCCCCACCAGATAGCATACCGACTTTCGCATTGAGCCGATTTTCCAGTCCAAGATGAAGCGTCTCCAGATACGTCCGGAATTCATCGCGGCGCTTTGCCGTTACCCCACGTCCGAGCGTGCGGCGTTTATCACGTGCATAGGCAAGTGCGAGATTCTCCTCAATCGTCATAGCTGGTGCCGTTCCTGCCATCGGGTCCTGGAACACGCGACCAATCATCGGTGCCCGCTTGTACTCCGGCAAGTTATTCACTACTGTACCATCAATCTCCACGGTACCATGATCCGGACGCAATACACCGGAAATAATGTTCATAAGTGTCGATTTTCCGGCACCATTACTACCGATAATCGTAACAAAATCCCCTGGCGCCAAATGCAGATTAATATGATTGAGAGCAATCTTCTCGTCCACAGTTCCTTCATTAAATACAACATAGATGTCATTGAGTTTAAGCATGCTTCTTCACCTCGCTACGCTCCCGTGCACTCGGATTTCCATCGGCACGCGTTTTTGCGTGTGCCGCCCGACGTTTGCGCTCCTTGAAGCCTGCCGAAATACGCGGCATTACAAGCGCGACAATAACAATTAATGCGGTCATCAGTTTCATATCAGACGGAGCAAGGCCGACCCGCATCGCCAGCGCGACAACAAGGCGGTAAATAATCGCCCCGCCGATAACCGCAAATGTCGCGCGAAAAATCGTTTTATCTCCAAAAATTGCTTCCCCGATAATAACGGAAGCAAGGCCGATCACGATCATCCCAATCCCCATCGATACATCGGCAAATCCCTGGTACTGTGCATATAATGCACCAGACAATGCCACAAGACCATTGGAGATACTTAAACCCAGAATGATCGTCGTATCTGTATTGGTGGAGAAACTGCGAATCATGCGCTGGTTATTTCCTGTCGCACGAATCGCCAGCCCGATCTCCGTATGCAGGAATCGGTCATTCAAAAATTTAATCAAAAGCGCAATGACAGCAACCGCTGCAAGTACCCCGTAATCTCCCCACTTCTCATCAAACTGCGTAAACAGCGTATCTTCGCCAAGCAGTGGTACATTCGCCTTGCCCATAATACGCAAATTGATCGTATACAACGCAATCATGGAGAGAATCCCGGAAAGAAGTGGATTGATCTTCCCTTTCGTATGCAAAATCCCGGTCATAGCACCGACGATAACCCCTGCTCCTAGGCTTGCAATCGTCGATAGAAATGGTGCCGTTCCTGCTGTAATCAGCGTAGCCGCCACTGCTCCACCGGTCGTGAAGCTTCCGTCGACTGTCAAATCCGGAAAGTCAAGAATCCGGAACGTTAGGTATACGCCAAGTGCCATAATTGCAAAAATAAATCCGGACTGCATCGAGCCCATTAATGCCACGCTCATAAGAACCTCCCTGTGCCTTTACTTCGCTGCCTTACCGTCAATCATGTCTGGCTTCCATTTATCCAGCGCTTCTTTTGGTAATTTAGTAATATCAATGCCCTGTGCTTTCGCCGCTGCCTTATTAATCGTCAGCGTCAGCTTATTCGGATAACCAATTGCTATCTCACCTGGCTTAGCACCCTCTTTTAAAATTTTAACCGCCATTTTACCTGTTTCATAGCCAATATCCGAATATTCAAAGCCCACACCCGCAAAACCACCGCTGCGTACAGACTCAAGTTCCCCTACAAACAACGGAATTTTATTTTTGTTTGCTGTACCAATAATGGTTTTAAGCGCAGTAACAGCTGTATTATCCTGCGGCACGTAAATCGCATCTACTTTGCCGACAAGTGATTCTACGGCTGGCTTGATTTCGTTTGTATTCGTCGCTGTAGCATCTACTGGTGTGAGCTGTAGTTTACCCAGTGCCTCTTTTGCTACTCTTACGTTCGCAACCGAGTTTGCTTCCCCACTGTTATACACGATGCCGACTTTTTTGGCATTCGGGAACAAGTCCTTAATCGCCTTCATCGTATTCGGGATGGCATCCGGTGGTGTATCAGACACACCCGTAACGTTGCCACCTGGCTTCTGCAAGTCTTTCACCAGCTTCGCACTTACCGGGTCTGAGACAGCTGTAAACAGTACAGGCGTATTTTTTACGTTCTGGGCAATCGCCTGTGCATTCGGCGTCGCAATCGCGAGAATTAGATCTTTCTTGTCTGATGCGAATTTTTGAGCAATCGTATTCACATTCGTCGGGTCGGCCTGTGAATTCTGATAATCAATTTCTACATTCTTTTTGTCTTCCAGTCCGTTCTCTTTGAGCGCTTTTAAGAAGCCCTCCCGAGCTGCGTCAAGCGCCGGATGCTCCACAAACTGCGTGATGCCGATTTTATATGTTTTTGTTTCAGCACCGCCTGCGCTACTAGATGACTTCTTATCATCCGTACCGCCGCCCCCACACGCACTTAAAAATGTAAGCATACCTGCTGCCGCCAGCGGAAGCAACCGTTTTACTTTTCCTTTCATCAACATGAAACACTCCCCTCTATATTTATCATTCCTTTGATAAAGTTCTTTGTTGAGTAGATTTATTATAGCATGTTCTACTTTGCTTTAAAGCAAAAAAATAATAGAATCTTTTAATTTTAATGAAAAAGTATTGCGATTTTATGCGTTAAAGCGTCTACTTGCGAAATTTTTTTGTGATTCATAAATAAATTTATATTTTTTTTACTTGATCTATCGTTTTATTGCTTCCATATCGGGTGGAAGTGGTGCTTCAAAAGAAAGCCACTCTTTGGTATGGGGATGTGGAAATGACAGCCTGCGAGAATGGAGTGCCTGCCGTTTGATTTTCTCTTGTGTTCCCCCATACAAATCATCCCCGAGCAGTGGATGCCCGATATGGCCCATATGCACACGAATCTGATGGGTCCGTCCCGTCTCAAGCACCAGGCGAACGTGTGTAAACCCTTGATAGCGGCCAAGCACCGTATAATTCGTACGTGCCCACTGCCCGTCTGGATGAACCATTCGCTCCATGATCGAATCATCTCGCCGCTTGATCGGTGCATCAATGACTCCTTCATCTCTAGACATAATGCCATGTACGAACGCTTCATATTGTCGCTTAATGCCACCCGCCCGCTGTACATCTGCAAGCTGCTGATGCGCATACTGGCTGCGTGCAATAATAAGTAGACCCGACGTATCTTTATCCAGCCGATTAACCGGACGAAACTTGCGTGAAACTCCCTGCGCAAGCCAGTGATATACAACCGCGTTGCCGAGCGTCCCATCCGGATGCAGCATAGTGGGATGGACACACAGGCCCGCCTCCTTATTCACAATGAGCACATCTTCGTCTTCATATAATGAAACAAACGGAATAGGCTGCGGTACGATATTCTCCGACTCCTCTTCTGGAAGACACAGCTCTACGACATCTCCTTCTGTTAGCGGATGATCCAGATATGTCGATACTCCGTTCAACAAAATGCCCTTCGTCTGCTTTAACTCGACAAGCAGGCTGCGCGATAGTCCGTGATATCCACGCAAAAATGAACGAACATTTTCCGTATGCTCGTCTCCTTCTTTGACAATAAAAGTTAACACTCTTGCTATTTTATGCTCCTGATTCATCATAAAATACCCCTTTCTGCCATACTATTTACATCATTGTTCATCATAATAAACATAAAAAAATCAGATTAATACGAGTTATCACTTTTTATTCCGAAATATTATGTTATGATAAAGAAGTGATCAGATGAATTTAACATTCAGCCTGATACGCTTACATTATCGTAAGAGAGGGAGAAAATAATGGCCGAGATGAAAAAGTTCACCAAAGTTCTGGTGGCAAACCGTGGAGAGATTGCCATCCGTATTTTCCGCGCCTGCACAGAGCTTGGCATTCGCACAGTTGCAATTTATTCCGAGCAGGACAACGTAGCCCTACATCGTTTTAAAGCGGATGAAGCGTACTTGATCGGAGAAGGCAAAGGCCCGATCGAAGCGTACCTCGATATTGAAAACATTATCGAAGTCGCCAAACGCCATGACGTGGACGCCATTCATCCCGGCTATGGCTTTCTAGCCGAGAACGAGCAGTTCGCAGCTCGCTGTGAAGAAGAAGGCATCGTCTTCATCGGTCCGAAATCCGAGCATATCCGCATGTTTGGCGATAAAGTCATCGCCCGTAAAATGGCGATTGAAGCCAACATCCCGGTGATCCCGGGAACACCAGAGCCGATCAGCACACTTGAAGAAGCCCTTCGCTTCGTAAAAGAAAACGGTTACCCGATCATCATCAAGGCTGCATCGGGCGGTGGTGGCCGCGGCATGCGCATCGTACGCAAGCAAGCTGAGCTACAAGACTCTCTTGATCGCGCCCGTTCCGAAGCAAAGTCTGCATTCGGCAACGCCGCTGTCTATCTCGAAAAATATCTGGAGAATCCGAAACACATCGAAGTACAGATTCTCGCGGATCGTCATGGACATGCTATTCATCTGTTTGAGCGCGACTGTTCTATTCAGCGCCGCCACCAGAAAGTTGTCGAGGTAGCACCAAGCTTAGCCCTCACTGACCGCCAGCGTGAAGAGATCTGCGATGCAGCCCTGCGCCTGTCCAAATCATGCCAGTACCTGAACGCCGGAACTGTCGAGTTCCTCGTAGCTCCAGACGGCACGTTTTACTTCATTGAGGTAAACCCTCGCATTCAGGTCGAACATACGATTACCGAGATGGTAACCGGCATTGATATCGTACAGTCCCAGATTCGCATCGCGGAAGGCTATGCACTCGAAGACGACGAGATCGGGATTCCGTCACAAGCAAGCATTCAAACACGCGGCTTTGCGATTCAATCCCGTGTAACAACCGAAGACCCGGAGAAAAATTTCCTGCCGGATACCGGACGTCTGCTCGCTTATCGTTCTGCAAGTGGTTTCGGTGTGCGCTTAGATGCCGGTATCGGTGCACCTGGCGCAGTAATCACACCGCACTACGATTCCCTGCTTGTTAAAGTATCAACCCAGGCCCTTACCTTTGAACGAGCAGCCAGCAAAATGCTGCGGACTCTCAAGGAATTCCGGATTCGCGGCGTTAAAACGAACATTCCGTTCCTTGAAAACGTTATGCAACATCCAGACTTCTTAAGTGGCAACTACGATACATCTTTTATTGATACGAAACCGGAGCTATTCGAATTCCCGCAGAAAAAAGACCGGGGGACAAAGCTTCTTACTTATATTGGTCAGACGATTGTTAACGGCCATCCAGGTTTAGTGAAAGCGGACAAAAAACCGACATTCGTCAAACCGCGCATTCCACAAACATCCGTCAATCAGCCGTACCCGTCCGGTACGAAGCAAATTCTTGACGAGCAAGGTGCAGACGGCGTTGTGAAATGGATTCAGCAGCAGAAAAAACTGCTTGTAACCGACACAACATTCCGCGATGCGCACCAGTCACTATTCGCTACCCGTGTCCGCACACATGATCTGGTGCAAATTGCCGAAGCAACCGGAAAAATCGCTTCTGACTTATTTTCGCTCGAAATGTGGGGCGGCGCAACCTTTGATACATCGATGCGCTTCCTGAACGAAGATCCATGGGATCGCCTGATGCAACTGCGCGCCCACATTCCGAACGTATTGTTCCAGATGTTATTCCGTGGCGCCAATGCTGTTGGCTACACGAACTACCCGGATAATGTCGTCAAGAAGTTCATCGAGACATCCGCCAACGCAGGCATTGACGTATTCCGTATTTTCGACAGCCTGAACTGGACGGAAGGCATGCGCCTTGCCATTGAGTCTGTCCGTGAGAATGGAAAAATTGCCGAAGCGGCGATCTGCTATACAGGCGACATTCTCGATCCGAGACGTGACAAATACAACTTGAAATACTATGTAAATCTCGCCAAAGATCTCGAAAAAGCAGGCGCACACATTCTTGCTATCAAAGATATGGCCGGCCTTCTTAAGCCATATGCAGCATTCGAGCTTGTCAAAGCACTAAAACAAGAAATCGGCATTCCGATTCACCTGCACACACACGATACAAGTGGCAATGCAGGCGCAATGCTCCTGAAAGCGACCGAAGCAGGTGTGGATATTGTGGATGTGGCATTAAGTTCCATGTCCGGTCTGACATCCCAGCCGAGCTTAAATGCACTTGTAACCGGACTTGAGCAACATGAGCGTTCAACCGGGCTCGATATAGATGGCTACCAGCAGCTCGCCGATTACTGGGAAGATGTTCGCACGTATTATGCGGGCTTCGAGACAGGCATGAATGCAAGTAACGCAGAAGTATACAAGCACGAAATGCCGGGTGGACAGTATACCAATCTTCAGCAGCAGGCGAGTGGCGTAGGCCTTGGTGAGCGCTGGGGCGAGATCAAGGAGATGTATTCGAACGTCAATCACATGTTTGGCGATATCGTGAAAGTAACTCCATCTTCCAAAGTCGTCGGCGATATGGCACTGTTCATGGTACAGAACAACCTGAGCGAGAAAGACGTATATGAGCGCGGTGACTCTATCGACTTCCCTGAGTCCGTTATCACGTTCTTCCAGGGCTATCTCGGCCAGCCATACGGTGGATTCCCTGAGAAGCTTCAGCAGACCATTCTCAAAGGACGCGACTATTTTACAACCCGTCCAGGCGAGCTTCTGCCACCGGCGGACTTCGATGAGATAAAAGCTATACTAGAAGAAAAACTGGAACGTCCTATCACTGATTTCGATGTGATGTCGTATGTGATGTATCCACAGGTGTTCCTCGACATGCAGAAGCGCCAGCAAGAATTCGGCAACGTATCCGTACTTGATACACCGACTTTCTTCTACGGTCTTCGTCTCGGAGAAGAAATCGCCATTACGATTGAACAGGGCAAAACCTTGATGGTGAAGCTGTTATCTGTAAGCGAACTCAGCCCTGACGGCATGCGGACGATCTACTATGAGCTAAACGGCCAGCCGCGTGAGATTACGCTACGTGATGCAGGAGCCAAAGTAACGGTTGCTCATCGTATAAAAGCGGACAGTTCTGATTCGGGCCAGATTGGTGCTTCTATGCCAGGTAAAGTACTCAAACTAATGGTAGAGACGGGCGATAAAGTAACGAAAGGCGAGCATGTCATCGTAACCGAAGCCATGAAAATGGAGACGACCATGCAAGCGCCGTTCTCCGGTGTCGTGAAAGAAATTTCCGTCAAAGCAGGCGACACAATCGAGACAGGCGATCTGTTACTTGTCATCACCCCAAGCTAACTCTTATATGTACAGCAAAAGAGACGGTGCACACATTTTATTTAGAATCAACGAATTATAATAACCCTTATTCATATCAATAAAAAATATAAAATGTTTAACATTTTATAAAGAAAAATAAAGGGATAGATACAGGCAGAGGAATCCTGCTTGTTCTATCCTTTTTTGTACCACAAATGACCTCATTTACAACTACAACATGTTGTTGTAATGGTAAATTACAAATCAGTTAATTTTCCTGCCTTACTTCAAATCCTGTTAAGAGAATGCAAGTAAAGAACGCCACTACTGCGACTGTTATTCCAAACATGACACCCATTGCCGCCATAAACATGTCCAATTCGGGTGTAGATGGTGGCAATGTTATTAAACGATAGATTAATCCACATGCCAGAAATCCATAAAAACTGCTTCCTGTAACTGCCATCTTTAAGCGGTCAATTTTACTACCAATCCATGTTTTATTGATTGCAATCCAACAGTAAACACTACAAATTATAGCCGAGAACATAATGAATAAGTGAATAACGGGAACTAAAAAATATATACCGATAAAAAGAAATAGAACTGTTAATGAAAATAAGGTTCCATTGATTAAGAATAAAAGTAACCCACTTTTAAATGGACTGCGAAACCACTCAAGTTGATGCAGTTTTAGAAGAATTTTATTATTACAATCAATATGAAACGCTATTTGTTTTCTAAAAAGTGAGATTAAGCATACGAACATAAAACCCAACAAGAGGAAAAATATCATAAATAATCCTCCCTTTTTTGATTTTATTATAACACAAATTGGAAAATCACTATATCAACATCAAAGTTTAACAGAGCCTTCATGTTAAGCAATTATCTAAAATTCCAATAACTATATTAGCATGAGCTTTACATCAAAATGTTGGCACTCTCCAAAAGAGTGCTATTGAAACTGCTCAAATTGTTTTGCAATCCAGGCTCCATTGTTCTCAGCAATATATTTTTCAGCCAAGAGTAACCGCTGTACAAGCTCTTTCTTTGACAGTTTCATGTACTTTCTTTCGGCATTTTCTATGCTTCGTTCTGCACTGATACGTCGGTAGTCAACAGGCACAAATTTAATAGAACGTTTTTGTATGGAGTTATTGGAATGTAATTTTTTCTTATATGTCTTGCTATGTTGCTTGTAATACTCATTCAGTTCCTTATTCGTACTGATTGTATTTGGATGAATTCCTCTCCCTTCGGGGTCAATTTCTTTTGACTTCTCTGACACATTTTTTAGCGTAACAGGGAGATCCTGTTTGACCAAAAGGTCAATTGCTTCCTTTCCTAATGAGGAAGAGCGTTTACTTCGAGACTCGTGAACATCTTGCAGCCATGCTCGGTCATTTTTTGAAGGAAATGTGTGGCTCATACTGTTGTTCCTCCCTGTATTTCTCAATCAGTTCCATTTCCTTTAACTCGTTTCTCGCAAGTTTCCGCATATTTTTTGCCTTTTTCACTTCAACTGTCAAACCCATTGAAGTAAACCGCTTTTCCATATCCTTAGACAACTCAATGACATCAAGAAGTTCATGTTTCTTTTCAGGTTGTGGAATTTTTGCCATGCACCCTAAACATTGCATTTTCGTAGGGCATACAGCATTTGTAACACAAGTCCCGCCCAATACATTGTTATATACACCTACTTCGGTTTTGTGTTTTTCCCATTCCTTTTGAAGCTCTTCTGGGCTACGGAGAACCGCTACATCTAAATCAACATAGTTGGCAATCACACTATGTAATTCTCCAACTTTTTCGGCTACTTGGCTTGGGGTCGGTTCAGAATAATATCCCGTTACATTTACATCACGTTGATGAAGTATCTTTGCTACAATATCAACGGGGATTTGCTGACGCTGAACAGCTTCTGTAGCGAACGCATGACGTAGTAAATGTGTTTTAATGACAACTGGTTGTCCTTCTTGTGTCTCGAAATTTAGTCCATGAAGCAGAAATCGAAGACATGAATAAAGAGCATCCTTTTTAAAAGATTGATGGTTGTATTGAAAAAAATAGGGCTTAGGCTCTGGAAACTGATGTTTCCTCTCATCACGATACGGTACACTTGGAATTGCACCGTTATAATGCTCTTTAAGCAGTAAGGAAACAGCTTGTATTAGTTTCATTGTTTGCTCACTGATTGAATAACTTTCTGCGGTATCTCTACCTTTCGGAACAACTTGGAACGAAAAGTGTACTTTACCATTTGCTTTTATTGCTCGAATGCAATCTTTTGTACTTTGAATTTGCAACAGCTCACTTATCCTTGCTCCTGTTGTGGTCAGTATGTCTACTGCTAATAAACCGAAGGTTGTTGCGACATAAAAAGACTCCACATCAAATACAATGCCTTCGGCTTTGTTGTTGTGAAGAGAAATAAATTTACTTTGAAATAGAACTCCTTTATGCATAGAATTAAAAGGCACGGGATTTTTACTTGTTCCTTCTTCACCATATCCCCATGAGAACAGGAGCTGTCGCTTCCGCTCTAAATCAGCATCTGTCGCATTTTGAGACCATAATCCTAACACGCCTTCTTGCAGTATCTCTGTAAACCATAGACCTTCTGCTACATCGTCATCATTTAACCGTTCTGCTCCGATAAGCTCCACAAAGTAATATTTGTTCTTATCAGAATACGTTCCTGTACGCTTCTTTGCTGACTTTACAATAGAATCAGTGAATTTCTCTTGGTGGTAAAGTACAAAGGAGGGCTTGTCCCATAAGCGGAAATAAAACCGTTCTCCAACTCGTTCAGGTTCGTCATAATGAAATTCTAATGGTAACGTCACATTGTCATTTTCGACCTGCTTACAGGCTGTTAGAAAAGCTTCTCGTAATCGTTTTATCTGATTCCAACGGAAATTTGCTTCTACCCTAATTTGAGGAAGAAAAGGAACAACAGCATCCGTTTCACTCTTACGAGTGTTTTTTGCCTGTTCTCTTGCTTGCTTGCCAAACGAAAAGTCTCTGCTGTCAAATTTAGGCATAGGGAACAAGAATTGCTGAAAATACTTCTGTTGTTCCTGATTTAGCTTTGATGTGAGCCATTTTTTAGTCGAATAGGCAGTGGAATTATACTCTTTTAAAAATATTGCTCTTTGGTTATACGAATGTTCAGGAAAAATGCTACCTTTTAGATACTCGTACATATGCTTGTTTACATCAAAATCAAAGAAAATTTGTAAATCATACGTATAAAATATGTCCTTCAATCTTGCATTTAAATTTCTAAGTGTAGACTCTATTGTGCGAGTATCTAAATTCCTATCTCCACCAACAAGCATTACAAATAACAACTGATTTCTCCAAGGCATATCTAAACACCGATTAAAGAAATATTTAACAGGCACTTCATTCAATTTATCTAAAAGAAACATGCCCCTGTTATTCCGTAAGTGAAGAATGTGTTCATCCACTTTACCCACTAATTCCTCATAAAATGGGGAGGTAGGTGAATTGATTCCTGTTGTCATAGTTTAGTCCTCCAACCCGTCTAATAGAGCTTGTATATCTGTATCTAACTCTGTTTCTTTCTCTATTTCCAACACATTGAGTACGGTTTTTTTCGTTCGTTTACGTTTTGATTGTTCCATGTATTCTTTTTCTTTCTCTGTCATGTTTTCAAGCATTTTGTCGTGCAAGTTTCGATGGCTCTCTTCATCAAAATGATGCTCGTACACTTCAATGGTGTCTTTTTGTTTCCACTTCATGTACGTAATAAGTTCATTCTTGCGTTGGGCAATTTCTACATCATTCTTGGAAATGTTGTAAATCTCACGCATACTTATTGTGACGAACCAGTGCCTCGTTTTATGTGGGTTTAACCTCATGTCCAGCAACGTTATTACCTTATTCCAATGAGGATACCAAGCTTGATAATTAAATGGCGTTCCACGTTCCGTTAGGAACATGGGTTCATCATTAGGTAGAAAATCGAAATCCCGCCCAAGAGGGTCAAACTTCTTACGTTCCTGATTAATGTATTGAAACAGAAGTTTCACTGTATCTTTGCTAAAACGAAGAAATTTCACTCTACGACCATGACTTCCCTTGTTAAACGTGTTTACTTCTTGAAAGGACTTACGGGAACGATAATCTCCAATCGTTAATTCAATGACTTCTGAGGCCCTTGCTCCTGTCTCAAACAGCATACGAGCAATTACTTTCTCTCGCAGAGACCAATTTGCCTGATTACCCGCCTGTTTGACTTTATGGTATAGAAAAGGGTCGTCAATAATCTCAGGTTGCCATTCTTCGTTAATGAGTTTGAAGTAGGAATCTGTCAACCGTCTATGCACAAGAGGGTCTTCCGTTCCTGCTTCTGCAGGCATCCGAGGCTTATTTTCTCTTACACCTTCGGTATGGACTTTATAATCATCCAGAATTGCATGAGAATCTATAAGAGGGTTGGCGTACATATACTGTCTCAGCGTGATAAGGGATTTATAGAACGACTTGAGAGCTGAAAGAAAACGATGAACCGTATTTGGGCTTTTATTTGAGAGTTTTACAAATCGAAAAGAGTCTTTTTCTCGTACCTTGCATGCCATTTCATTCATCAAGTAATCTTCAACAGCAACTCGTATTGCTTCTGGATGGTAACTCCAAGTGACACGTTCCCCTTGATAGTTGCTGTATCTATCCATCCAAGTAAAGAATGGAAGAAGGGATTGGAGATACGATAATGCCGAACTTTTTGATATCTTCCTACTCACATCATCGTAAAAGTCTGTTAGCGGTAAAAATGGCTTGTTAGTTTCGTCAAATACAAGCAACTTGTACCGACTTTGAACATCCTTCGGACAATACATGTGATAATAACCATTTTTCATTTTTGAAGCCTCCTGTGAAACATCCAAACCCAATTATTCTTCCAACCAATTGTAGAAAGGAAATTTTGACGGATAGTCACTCTCGCCTTTATTTTCCGTCGCCTCGTAGTCCTGTTGTGTAAGGTCATAAAAATGCTTACTTTGCTTCTTCGGTAATTTAACAGGAACAGTCGTTGGACTCCAATTCTCCCGAATGGCTTTCTTAATAAACCCGTCAGGGTTTTTCACTTTTGCGGCAGATTGTTGCATGATAAGCAAAATTTCTAAGGTTCGTTTGATACCAACAACGGACAGAATAGTAAGGATTTCCTCCGTAGGGGATGTCAATGTGACTGCCTCATACGCTAATCTCACTAACTCCAGTTCATCCACATCTTGCTGTACTGCCTCCTCACTTTGCTGAGAATCTTCTCTCACAAATCCTGTTCCCTGTTTGATATGCACAAGGTCGCTCTCAGGGATTCTCCATCCTTCTTTATCGCTATTGCGAAATGCGTTAGGAAACTTGCCAGAACGCAACCAGCGCTTTATGGTTTCTTCGTGTTTTCCTACAGCAGATGCCAATTCTTTTACTGTATATACTTTCATTTGAGCACCCCGAAATAAATTATAGATTCAATAACAGAATATACGTTCCTATTCTAACTAAAGCTCATGTTGTTGTAAATGTGTTTTTGCTGGTATTGTTGTGGTAGTATATGAGGTCATAAAGAGGTCTATAAAAATAAAAAAATACACCACTTTTGCTAAGTGGTGTACCAATATTCATATAATGTTTCACATTTTATAAATCATCTTGTTTTTATAAGAAGAAGTAATAAATAATCATTCTTTATTTTACAGAGTAGCCCGTCTCTTTTCATTCGCTTCTATTCCCACACCAGATCATCAATCACATGATTGCCCGGCTTATCTCCCTTTCTACGACAGGATTTCTTCTTCTCAGTGACTTGGCAGCTATCAAACATTTCCTTAATTTTATCAAATGCCGCTGGAGCCATGTCCAGCAGGCGGTCATATAGATGTACATCTTCCCGAAGTGATACTGTACGGATACCATCCCGATTCACAACAAGAAAGGCGACCGGGGTAATCGAGATCCCGCCCCCACTTCCACCGCCAAATGGAAATCCTTTCTCTTCTCCGCTCTGCATACTATTTCCATGCATTACGCCGCTCTGGCTGTTCTGTTGGTGTGTTCCATCCTTATACGATTCAAACTCCGTTCCACCAGCCGCAAAGCCAAAGCCCACTTTGGATACCGGCAGAATGACACTGCCGTCCGGTGTTTCAATCGGGTCCCCGATAATTGTATTAACGTCTACCATTTCGCGGATGTTTTCCATCGCCGTCTTCATTAACCCTTGAATCGGATGCTCTCCCATGTGTCAACGCCCTTTCCGAAAATAATGGATTGCTATGCGAATCGCTGCAATGATAGCATGTCCGATGCGCAGTCGGAGTATGCAAAGAAAACGAATATCGAGCCGGGTCCGGGAAAAATCCGGCACGACCATAAGCTTAGGCTCCGTATATAAGGTTATATAGCGCCCGAGAATCGCAAGTGCAACATTTTTGGCAGTCCATACCATGCCGCTCACTGCGCCTGTCGCCGCTGCCTCTCCCACTCCGACATGCGTCTGCCACTCCAAATTTTCACCGAGCACGCATTTAAGTGTGGTACGTAAAATCTCGTCCATATCGTACACACGCCGCCGTACATCCATGAATGTACGCTTCAACTCTGCAATTGTATGCGGGGTAATCCACTCTTTCTTTTTCCGTTCCTTTTCCTCCGAAGCCGAGTCCGTGCCGGCATCGGCTTCCTCCGCTATTTTTACCCCGGTTCGCAAGTTCCGAAGCTGAAGCATATTGGCATGGATTCGATAGCGAAGCAGCCTCCCGTATACAGATAATTCAATCTCCAAATCATCATTTTCCGCCTGCCGCCGGTATACGATCTGGATACGCAGCGATGTAAACCAGATGATGAGCAGTATTACACCGGCAATACCCAGGCCAAGCAGCCACCCGTTCATGTCCTCCACCTTCCCTAGTTCGTAGTGTGGACGTAATTTCCTGTTTCATGCATCCGGGTGATCAATTTTCCATATTGAGAAACTTTCCCCACGTATCTGCGTCAAACCTCATAGTAACTCGTACATAAGGAAGTGAATGATTTGAATCGCATCTTTTTGCGCTCCCTGCTCAGCTGTCTACTCACAGTCAGCCTGTTTGCCGGGCATGCGCCGCAGTCTGCATCTGCCGCTGCTGCATTTCATGATATTAATGACCACTGGGCCAAAGGACAAATCCGCTCGCTTGCTCAGCAGGGTATTGTAACGGGAATAAATTCAGACACGTATGCGCCGGACCGGCCACTCACACGTAGCGAGTTCGTCGTCATGCTAGCCCGTGTTTTTAAAAGCGATTTGAAAACAAAAGGTTCAGCTTACGAGGTTAAAAAATACTACCGCGATGTAGACGTATCCGATTTTTATGCGGATGAACTTGTGCGATTGAATCGGGCAGGCATCATTGATGATCGCGGCTCCTTCTACGGGGATCGTTACATTACCCGGCAGGAGATGGCGCATTATCTAGTTAATGCCTATAACTATTTATACGGTCAGAATTTATCTACGTTCGTCAACGCAAACCAGAGCTCCTTTACGGATTCCAGCAAGATCTCTCCCCGCTACCGGGATGATGTTGTCATCGCAGACAAGATCCACCTCATCACCGGGCGTGACGGAGGGAAATTCGCTCCGCGTGATACACTGACACGCGGGGAGGCGGCATCCGTGATTTATCGCTTCAGCCAGTTAATCCCGTATGAGGACAAGGGCGTGCGATCCGGCCCTAGCCTTGCGAACATAAATGATGCTTACTATAAAAACGGTAAGCTCTACATTACCTTTACGTATTCATTAAGCGGCGCCGGCTATAACGGACAGATTATCGTCATTACCCGCTCTGGGAAGCAAGTGAAAATTGATGTCGAACCGGTTAAACTTGATGGGAGCTCTTCAACCGGCCACTTCAAGCAGACCCGTACCATCACCATTGAAGAATCTGGCGTCCAAACGATTTTCGTTCGCATGAACGGAAAAGAGACCGCCCGTTTTAACGTCTAGACATACATAAAGAGGCAGCCCGCATATGGCTGCCTCTTTTCATTTTCTTCTGTATAACGCTGTAGTTAACCGCGTGCCGGAAGGAAAATCCCTTCTGGATCGACATTTTCATGCAGAATGCGGAGCTCTTCATATGTCGGAAGCTCTGTTTCACCTTTACAACGGGTAAAATCAAGCTCAAATCCTGTGTTCTCCTGAAGCTGTTCGCGCGTGATACCCGGATGAATCGTATCAACATAGATGGTACCTGCTTCTTCATCAAAGCGGAATACCGCCATATTCGTAATCACCGCGCTCGGTCCTCCGAGAAACTTTTTCCCGTATACGTCTTTGCGATGCGCGAGTGTTCCTTCCGGCCATTTGCGTATCATCCAGCCCGGGGATGTAATATAATCAACACTTTCTTTGAAACGGCGCTTCTCCTGTACCATAATAAACACAGTTCGTTTGGCAAGCGAGTTAATATCCGGATTGCCGCCGCTGCCCGGGAAACGCACAGAAGGAGACGTATAATCACCAACAGCGGTTGTGTTTACATTACCGTATTTATCGATCTCAGCTCCACCTAGGTACGCAAGATCGACTTTACCGCGCTGAAGCTGGTTAAATACATCAAACAGACCCGATGCAACAGAAGCCTGGGTAACACAACGTGGGTCCCCTACCGAAGATGGGAGAGAGTCTCCCCTGGAATCAATCGTACCCGCCTCGTAAATCAGTTTGCTGTTGGGTGCATTCACTTTTTGCGCGAGCATAATCGCAAGCATCGGTAATCCGGTTCCGGCAAATACAACCTCACCGTCTTGCACTTCACGAGCAGCCGCAACAGCTAACATATCTACAACCGAGTACTCACCTGGTTTTACATATTGTTTGTCTGTCATTTTAACGCGACCCCCGTTTCACTTTTGTACTATATTTATGATAAGAATTAGCGCGAAGCTTCTCTAAGCGAGAGAAACCTAGCTTGTCCAAATATTCATCGTGATCTCGCACACCGTACACCCATTCATCTACCCATGCACGAAATCCTTCTTCTGTTTTGCAAGCGGATGCAAACTCACGAATAAACGCACCGTCTACGTCATAACATCCGTATGCTCCGGTCGGATGCGCCGCCCATGGCAGTTCAACAATCGCATCAACAAGATAACCTGGAACGAGATTACGCTCTGGTTCCTCGCGCAAATACGATTCCGGCACGATTTCTTCTGCTAGTACAATGACTCGATCCGCAGCTTTAATCGCCTGCTCATCGGAATACGTCTGCCCACTGATGCGGATCGTACCCTCTTCCCCTACCTGCTGAGCATGGACAATGCATACATTCGGACGCACAGCTGGCACATGAATCACTTCCCCTTCATTGTAGAACGGGTCCTGTGCGTAATCGAATTTTTTCACAGGAATTTTGTCATTGGCACCATTGCGCAGTCCGGCACGCTCAAGCATATCGTACTCTGGATTCAAAATATCGGTTCCACGCGATGCCCATGTTGGCATATACGGAATGCCCATCGCACCGGCCGCCATACGGTACAGCATATGCTGATGGCTGTAATCCTCCGCAATAATCGTTCCTTCTTTTAACTTTCTATCCAGACAGTACGGCACTTTACCATACAGTTCATGTCCTATCCAGCACGATTCCCAGATCGACACAGCTCCTGCTCCAATCAAAAGTTCAGCATGTGTGCCTGAGTTCACTTCTACAAGATGAAGTCCTTTCTTCCCCTGGCGCAGCATTTCATAAATAGCCGCCATCGGGCGACGCCAGATTACAAAACCGCTAAATGTGATCATATCGTTATCGTTGATCATCTGAATTGCTTCCTGCAATGTGCAGCGTTTGTCCTGCATATGTTTCTCTCCTCCTTATGTATGAATCTAAAAAGCTTATACACCCCTATCTACTTATTTTTAAATAAATTCTGAATTATGTCCATCCTTTTTTTGAGCGAGCGCTTGCTTTGTTTATTTTTAAACATAAACAATAGAATTTTCTAAAAAAAATAATTGCTCAAAAAACAAATTTTTAAACTGTTTTATACTATTTACCATTTACTTACCCTTACATTTGTTTTACAATTCAAACATATGTAGCAGAAGTTATATAAAACAATAAATTACACCACAATAAAATGCTTATTGTTTTATGCTTCTGAAACACATGAACTTTTATCGTAAAGGAAGTGGGAGTATGAGTTTATTTCGCAAAAAATCAATCGCCGACCTACTAGCTCACACCAATAATAAAGAGAGTGGTCTCAATAAGTCTCTCGGCGCCTTCGACCTTACGATGCTTGGCATCGGTGCAATTGTCGGTACGGGGATTTTTGTACTGACAGGCGTTGCAGCAGCCAGGCATGCAGGCCCCGCTCTGATGCTGTCGTTCATTCTTGCCGGTCTTGCCTGCGTATTCGCCGCTCTCTGCTATGCAGAATTTGCATCATCCGTACCTGTTTCCGGAAGCGCTTACACGTACAGCTATGCAGCATTCGGGGAGATTTTCGCCTGGGTTCTTGGTTGGGATTTAATTCTGGAATACGGTCTTGCCAGTTCAGCCGTCGCAAGTGGCTGGTCCGGTTATTTCCAACACCTGCTGGACGGGTTCGGCCTTCATCTGCCTACCGCATTAACAAGCGCGTACAACCCGGCCAAAGGAACATACATTGATCTTCCAGCCGTGTTGATTATTTTCCTGATTTCACTTCTCCTAGTACAAGGTATAAAAGAATCAACCCGCTTGAATAATATTATGGTTATGATCAAAATTACGGTTGTTCTTCTTTTTATCGCAGTAGGTGTCTGGCATGTAAAGCCAGCGAACTGGTCTCCTTTCATGCCGTTCGGATTTAACGGGGTTACTACAGGTGCCGCCACGGTCTTCTTTGCCTATATCGGATTTGACGCTGTATCTACGGCAGCAGAAGAAGTTCGTAATCCGCAGCGCAACATGCCAATCGGTATTATCGCTTCTCTTTTGATCTGTACCGTTCTTTATATTGTTGTCTCTGGTATTTTAACGGGAATGGTTCCTTACACACAGCTTGATGTAAAAGATCCGGTTGCGTTCGCCCTGAAGTTTGTTCATCAAGACTGGGTATCCCGTTTTGTAGCACTTGGCGCCATTCTTGGTATTACAACGGTTCTGCTTGTTATGCTGTACGGCCAGACGCGCCTGTTCTTTGCCATTAGCCGTGACGGTCTGTTGCCAAAGTCTCTCTCTAAAGTTAACGAAAAAACGCAAACCCCGGTTATTAGCACGTGGGTCACTGCTGTGCTGTGCGCATTCTTTGGCGGTCTGGTTCCACTGGACAAGCTGGCAGATCTTACAAACATTGGTACACTGTTCGCATTTACGGTTGTTTCCATCGGCGTTATCGTACTGCGTAAGAAACAGCCAGATTTAAAACGTGCATTCCGCGTTCCATTTGTACCTCTTGTTCCGATTCTTGCTGTCGTATTCTGTGTGTATCTCATGTCCAAGCTGCCAAGCATAACATGGATCGGTTTTCTTGTCTGGTTCGTTATCGGAATTTTCGTCTATTTCGCATATGGGTACCGTAACAGCGAGCTTAGTAAGCGCCCATAATCTTCTCTCCATCTATTTTTACAAAAGAAAGAGCGGTCTCACTCAATCTGAGACCGCTCTTTTTATATCGGTAACGTTCTTACACTTGCTGTGTTTTGCGCTCTTTTTCTGCTTGACGCAGTTCAACACGACGGATTTTACCGGATGTTGTTTTCGGCAGATCGCTTACAAACTCAATCTCACGTGGATATTTATACGGAGCTGTAACATTTTTTACATGATCCTGCAATTGTTTGACCATTTCATCAGAAGCATCCGCTTCATTACGCAAAATCACAAATGCTTTTACGATGCTACCACGTACTGGGTCCGGACTTGCGACTACGGCGCACTCTTTAACAGCCGGGTGCTTCACAAGTGCGTCCTCTACTTCGAATGGCCCGATTGTATAGCCGGAGCTGATGATAATATCGTCAGAACGACCTTCAAACCAGTAGTAGCCATCTTCATCCGCTTTTGCCTGATCACCCGTGAGATACCAGTCGCCACGGAAAGCGGCTGCTGTACGCTCCGGATCGTTCAAGTAGCCTTTGAACAAAGCCGGTACACTGCGATGTACGGCAATATCACCCACCTCACCAACTGGAACTGGATTGCCGTCTTCATCAATAATCGCAATCTGATTGCCTGGAGTCGGGCGGCCCATGGAGCCTGCTTTCACTTCCATTCCTTTCAGCGTACCGATAAGCAACGTGTTCTCTGTCTGACCGTAGCCATCACGCACTGTTGCATTGAAGTATTTTTTGAACGTATCGATAACTTCCCGGTTCAGCGGCTCGCCCGCACTTACGGTACTGTGCAGATGTTCGAGATTGTATTGGTCAAGCCCTTCTTCTTTCGCTATAATGCGGTACTCGGTTGGTGTGCAGCAAAGCACATTTACTTTGTACTGTTCAAGCAGAGACAGGTATTTTTTCGGGTCGAATTTGCCAAGGTACACAAGACCAGTTGCGCCTGAACCGAGTACCGAGATGAACGGGCTCCAATTCCACTTCGCCCAACCCGGGCCCGCTGTCGCCCATACGATATCATTCTCGCGGACATCAAGCCACAGCTTCGCGGCTACTGCCTGATGCGCGTATGCCCAGCTGTGCGTATGAATAACACCCTTCGGATTGCCCGTTGTACCGGACGTATAATTCAGAAACGCGATATCGCCTGCGCGTGTATTCGCAGTTTCAAATTGTTCGCTTTTGCCTTCCATTAAGCTATTAAATGGTAGCCAACCTTCCTTTTCGGCTCCAAATACAATGTAATTCTCAATCGTACGGCATTCCAGACGCACTTCATCAATACGATCTGTCAGATCATGATATGAAATAATCGCCTTCGCGCCAGAATGTGTGGCACGGTATAAAATATCTTTTGGCATGAGCATCTCAGACCCCGGCAAAATAACCGCCCCGATCTTAAGTGCTGCCATATAGCTAATATATGCCTGTTCGATGCGCGGCAGAATAATGATAATCTTATCCCCTTGCCCGATCCCAAGCTCAACGAGTCCGTTCGCAAGACGGTTGGATGCTTTGCTTAACTCCCCATACGTAAACTGCTTCTTTTCTCCTTCTTCACTTTCCCATAGCAATGCGAGCTTATTCGGATCCTGAGCATGGCGCTCAATATCGTTTACCATATTATAGTATTCTGGTGCATGCAACTGCGGATTGGTCATCTCCTGATCCTCCTGAAAATTTTTCTTTAGCATGAAAACGGTTACTTTAAACTTTATTCTTCATTTTTCCGCTGTTTCCTTCCTGATTTCTATAAAAGTACAGAAAAATTTTTATATACCAAAAAAAAGAGGGTGGCATTTGCCACCCTCTTACATCCACCTATTTACTTATGCACGGCCACCGAGCTGTTGTTCAGCCATTTGAACAAGACGCTTCGTGATCTCGCCGCCTACAGAACCATTCGCACGAGATGTAGAATCCGGTCCAAGCTGTACGCCGAACTCAGAAGCAATTTCATACTTCATTTGATCGAGCGCGTTAGCCGCTTGTGGTACTGCCAGCTTGTTTGAGCTGTTGTTGTTAGCCATTGTTGTCACCTCCTTGACTGGTGTACCTATAGAATGTCACGGTACAAGCAGCCTCATGCGGAGAACTCTAATGTAAATGATGGAAAATTCAAACGAACGACTGATGAGTGTGCCTGCGCCACCATAAACCGACTCCAAGTACCAGACCCGTAACCAGAATCGGCACGACCCAGGTCAGCTCATATAGTACAGGAGCAATATGCTGCTGCACTACCTCCTCCTGAATGATCATCGAACCAGCTGTATATGCAAGAATTCCCGCCCCAACATACACAAGAACCGGAAGTCGATCCATCAGATTTGCAATCAGATTGCTGCCAAACATCAGCAACGGAATGCTGAAGCCCAGTCCAAAAAGAAGCAGAACGAAATCCCCATGCGCCGCTCCCCCCACAGCCAAAACATTGTCCAGACTCATTACAAAATCAGCGACAACAATCATTTTAATCGCAGACCAGAGCGTGCCACTAGCCTCAATGCCATCACCCTCCGCCTCTTCACCTGCCAGAAGTTTAAAGGCAATCCAGGCAAGCACAAGCCCGCCTGCTGCTTTTAAATACGGAATTAACAGTACCCACGCGGCGAGCGCAGTCAGGATCACACGCAGTGCTACCGCTCCCCCGGTTCCCCAGATAACAGCTTGCTGTCTTTTTTCTGGTGGAAGTTTACGGCTGGCCATGCCAATGACCACTGCGTTGTCTCCGCTGAGTACAATATCAATAATGATAATATTGACGAATCCAATCCAGAAAGACGCGTCCATATCCCCACCACCTTCTATGGTGAAGTATATTCGACAACAAGACAGGCTATGACCAGAGTGCGCTTCCAACACAAAAAACACGCCCGCAATCGGACGTGTTTTTCACGACAAAAATAATTTTTTCTTGTATAGCACAATTTTTTGCGGGTCAAACTGTAGCACTCCTTCCCGCTTCAATTGGCTTATCGTACGGCTTACGGTTTCCCGTGTTGTTCCGACCATACTAGCAATATCTTGGTGAGTCAGCTCCATATGAATTTCATGCGCTTCCTCTGTCTCTACGCCACTTGTACGAGCAAGCGAGAGAAGAGTGTTAACAATTTTCTCACGCATATCTTTGCTCAGCACATCAGAGAGACGCCGCTGCAATTCGCGGATCTTGCTTTCTAGAATTTGCAGCAGACGAATACAAAGACGAGCGTTACTCTCCAGAAGCCGGGTTAACTCCCCTACATTAATGGAATACAAAACCGTATCCTCCAACGTCTCCGCTGTGGCCGGATATGGACTGCCGCCAAACATGCCAACGTGAGGAAATAAATCCCCTTCCTGCAGAACATTGACGATCTGTTCCCGTCCGTCTTCCGTTGTTTTGTACACTTTGACCCGTCCGTATTCAAGCAAATAAATCGCCGTGCACAATTCCCCTTCATAAAACAAAATGCCCCGTTTTTTCATCGTACGGCGCGACATAACACTAGCGATAGAATTCCGTTCTTCCTCTGTAAGCGGCGCAAACAGCGGTACCCCACGCAAAAAGGTAAGTAATTGCTCGTTATCCACGCTTCACACTTCCATTGAGTCGCGCTCCAGTATCTTCCTTATTCCCCTCAAGCCGCCTCTCAAACGTCGCGCGCCAACTTGCCGACAAAGCCTCCACATCCAGCAAGCGGCGAATTCCATCTCGATCTTCTTTATTATAATGCATCAGCTGATTCGCACAGGTAACCGATATGCCAGCCGGATCGGCGGACAAGCGGCGAAGCACAAGCCCGGGATCAGCTTGAATACTTCCGGTCTGGATAACCCGGAAGTAAAATCCGGTTCGTCCCGTTTCCTGTACCCATAGCGCCATATCCGGCACACCGTAGCGCTTCGCCAGCTTGTGGCATGGCTGACGGGGCTGGCTGACCTGGACAATGGTCTCTCCTAAAGCAAATGTATCTCCAATGCATACATCTGTCTCAACAAGACCATTCACCGTCAAATTCTCTCCGAACGCCGCAACCGGAAGAACACGACCGAGACGTTCCTCCCAGTATGGATAATGCTCGAATGGATACACACATATCGCCTTATCCGGTCCACCATGATGCTTTAGGTCCGCCTGACCATCTCCTTCGAGCCCTTCTGGTCCAAGCATTCGCTCTCCATTCACTGGCTGCTTGGCAATTGCACTCTTCCAGCGAACGCCCCCCGTATCATAAGAGACAGGAAGTCCGATATTTACCGCTTTTACGTATGCTTGCATCTGCTAACTCCCTTCTTGCATCTGACTTCATTCCTGAGCCATTATACGGCAAAATGCTCTTTTTCCACAAATCACAATGTAGTCAGGACTTTGCCTCCGTTTACATATCTTTATACCCAAAAATAAAACAGGTATTTATGCTTTTTTTACTATTTTTTATGAACTTTATATGGAAAAAATCATTATCTCGTATTAATGTAAAGAGTATAAAACTTTTATAAAGAAAAGAAAGATGGGACTACATGAATACGAAAATTTTAATTGCTGATGATGAAGATGTATTGCGCATGCTGATCACGGAAACGCTCGAAATCGAAGACTACGAACTTGATGAAGCGCAAGATGGACTTGAAGCCTATGAGAAAATTATGAAGCACGAATATGACCTTATTCTGCTTGATCTTATGATGCCAGGAAAAACAGGACTAGAAGTTTGCCAACTTGTACGGGCTGCAGGTAAAACAACCCCGATTGTGATGCTGACAGCCAAAACACAAGCAGAAGACCGGGAGAATGCCGTCAAGGCTGGTGTGAATTACTTTTTCGCTAAACCATTCAGCCCAATGCAGCTTCTCGGCTTTATACAGGAGATTCTGGAGGAAAACCCTTTATGAAAACGAGTATTGTAAACCGCCTGCGGCGTTTTCTACTCATTCCCCTTATCGCAATTCTGGCACTGTCAGCTATTTTATGGACGTTCAACCTTCGTGAACTGAACAACTATAATACATCTATGTCCAATCTACTTGAAAAGCGCAATCAACTGCGCCTCGTGCAACATAATGTTGAAGGGCTTGTTTCTGAACTACGTGGCTTTATGGCCATGCGGAATGATTCCTTCCTTACCTTGATTGATACACGGCAGGCAGACGCACAAAGTCAAATTGAGGCCTACAGCCAGCTTCCACTAACCGGGAAAGAGCGAACATTCATTGAAGGAATCAAACGTGATCTCAAGGTATATACCGATAAAATTATCCCGGAAGGCATCGCCCTTACTCGGGCCGCCAACTACCAGGCAATCAATACGAAAGCAGGAAATTCCCAGACCGGTTATACAAACTTTGTTAACAGCATCCGCAATCGCTTGGAAGCTCAGATGGAGGTATATACCGATGATATCGAGCAAGTACAAAAAGAGCACCAGCGCTACATCATGTATTCACTAAGTGGGTTCCTTAGCCTGCTCATTATGATTTTGATTTTGTCCTACTGGGTTACAACGCGCTTTGGGCGCGAGATTGGCAAGCCGCTCGACGTGCTGACCGCTTCTGCACGTCGCATATCGCAGGGCGAGTACACACTCATTCCACCGTTGAATCATGATGATGAACTTGGCGAGCTTGAACATGCCTTTAACCAGATGGTGCGTCGAATGGAAGAAAAAGAGAGCGATCTCTTATCCCAAAATGATGAATTAACCGCTCATCAGGAAGAACTATACGCGCAGCAGGTAGAGCTTGAAGAAGCCGTCCAGAAGCTGACGGACAAAGAAAATATTCTCCTTCGCCGGAATCAACTAAGCACATCGCTTGCAACTGAAATCGAAGTCGAAAACATGCTCAAACAAGTACTCGACAGCATGCTTGACCTCACAGGTTCTCAGATTGGCGCCGCGATTATACTTGACCATGAACTGAAAGACCGTTTTGTAAGTAAAGGAATCTCTCACGAGCAGATCGACATTCTGCTTGCGCATATTTATGAAGGAATGAGCGGTCGTGCTATCGCTGAGAAAGGCGTGTTAACACTCGAACGTATGGCTCGCACCGACGAGAGTGGACACCATGCATCGTATCCTGTACATGATTTATACATGCCACTTTTGAACCGGGATGATGAGGTCGTAGCGCTGCTAGTCGTCACCCGTCTAAATGGATACGCCTTTACTCACGCTGACCTGGATGAATTCAGCGCACTCACCCGCCAGATTTCACTTGCCGTAGAGAATGCGGTCGTGTACAAAAAGACCCAGCAGACTAGTCTACTTAACCAGGCGATTCTAAATTCAGCGCTCGAAGGCATCTGTCTCATTGATCCACAGGGTGAACTGCTTGCTGTGAATCATTCCTGGTGTGATATGTATGGAGTTGAAAAGCCCGAAGACATTCAAACACTCACTATGGCAGAATTATCGCAAAAAATTCACCAGCGCTTCAAGCAGCCAGACGAGATGTTTGCCTTCTACCATCAGGCTATTAATGGCACGCTTGATGAAACGCAAGAACTTACTGTTGAAATTATCCAGCCGACATATCGGGTTATTCGCATGTACTATCGTAAAGTTATAAACGATCATGCTGGCGTTATTGGTTGGGTCATTGTCTGTCGGGATATTACACGAGAGCATGAGATCGATCGAATGAAATCCGAATTCGTTAGCACTGTCAGTCACGAACTTCGCACGCCGCTATCAAGCATTCTCGGCTTTGTGGAAATTATGCTTCAGCGCAAAATTAATCCTGACAAACAAACACGTTACTTGAATACAATTTATAAAGAAGCGCGTCGACTGACCAACCTGATTAATGATTTTCTTGACGTACAGCGCATGGAATCCGGGCATCAGGAATACCAGAAAGAAATGATCAGCTTACGTAACGTTGTAGAAGAGGTCATAAGTGCCCATCACTCCGATATTCATCCGATTCGTCTCGATTGCCGTACGTTGCAAGATACCATATGTGCGGATCAAGAAAAGATGCAGCAGGTTGTGACCAACCTGCTAAGTAATGCAATTAAGTATTCG
Source organism: Aneurinibacillus soli (assembly GCF_002355375.1). Taxonomy (GTDB): domain Bacteria; phylum Bacillota; class Bacilli; order Aneurinibacillales; family Aneurinibacillaceae; genus Aneurinibacillus; species Aneurinibacillus soli. The sequence goes on from NZ_AP017312.1 coordinate 3,358,218, forward strand.
CCAAATGGCGGAACGGTCACACTCACAATTGATGTGTGCTCGGAACGACCACAAGATGTATGTCTTCACATTACAGACGAAGGTCTCGGCATTCCAGAAGATGCTATCTCTCACCTGTTTGAAAAGTTTTATCGAGTGGATAATTCTGACCGCCGTAAAATCGGGGGAACCGGCCTTGGGCTTGCTATTTGTTCAGAGATTATAAAAGCCCATAATGGCTTGATTCATGTCTCCTCCATGCTTGGAAGCGGAAGTACATTTACGATTTCACTGCCGACAGCGATCACTTCCTCGCATGGGCTGCTTTACGCACCTCCTGCTCCTGAATCGACAAACAGTACACCCATAGTCGAAAAGGAGCTTTCTGGACATATTCTGATCGTAGAAGATGATGAAAGCTTGCGTGCGTACCTAGCTGAAGAGCTCGGTAACTTTCTTACGCAAAAGGGAATTAAGATCGTTCATGCATTGAATGGGGAGCAGGCATTACAATCCATCGCAGATGATCCACCACTTCTTCTCATCCTCGATATTATGCTCGGAGAAGGAAAAGACGGCTGGGAGATTTTACAGGAAATAAAGCGCCAGGAAGCCTATCAATCCATTCCGATTGTAATCTCCAGTGCACTTGAGGAACGAGAAAAAGGAATTGGATATGGAATCTCCGAATATTTAATTAAGCCGTATGCAGCTGAAAAACTTACATCAACCGTTTGGAATCTGCTTCAACAGCAAGAAGCAGAAGGGCATGTATTTATTCCCGAAGATCAAGAAAAGGATTAAAGGAAAAGAGTGAGAGTATGGCACGAGAAACACTTGAACAACTTTTTCGAAAAAAATATTATGCACAGCTTATAGAAGTGCAGTCGCGTTTATCACAGGAAGAACGTCTGCAGACTGATGTAAAGTGGCGAGAAGAAATCTATCGGGTACTGCACAGTCTAAAAGGAACAGCAGGTACGCTCGGCTTTGCTAACTTAACCCATATGGCAGAAACCGGGGTGTTGATGTTCTCAGAAAGCCACACCTATGCTCTGCCATCTTATATGATCGCCCCACTACATACGCTCATCAACGAAGCGATTACGTACCTGCGTGTAGCTGAACACGCTCATGTTAGTGAAGATATTCTGCAGGAGATGCGGAATTTTAATGCTCTAGATGGCAAGCCGAAGCGGATTCTTGTTATTGATGATGATGAGATCCTTCTATCGTCCATTCACCACATGCTGTCTATGGGTGGATTTGATGTAGAAGTACTGTCTGACCCAAGCCATAACCTGGAGGAGATGCTGAATCGACAGCCAGACTGCATCATTTTGGATATTATGATGCCCGATACGGATGGCTTTTATGTCATGCAGCACATTCGCAATGACGTACAGCGCGAGTTCACTCCGGTACTGATGTTAACCGCACGAGCAGATCTGACCGACAAGTATAAAGGATTTCAGTTAGGTGCAGACGAATACTTGACGAAACCTTTCCATTTTGAAGAGCTGATGTTACGCATCAAAACATTAATTTCCCGCGTGGAAAAGTATCGTTCCCTAACGTTGTACGATTCTCTAACAGGACTTCACAATCGACGCTATCTGCTGGATCGCCTGCAGGAGCTATTCATTATGCATGCGCGCAAGCCGCAAAATGTGACACTGTCGATTATTGATCTGGACTTCTTCAAACGGGTAAATGACACATACGGGCACCCATGCGGTGACACGGTTCTCAAATCGTTTGCTTCTTTTCTCAAAGAGAAACTCCGGGAAACGGATATCATTACCCGATACGGGGGAGAAGAATTCATTGTTGTCCTTCCGGATACGCCACTTGAGCAAGCACAGATTATTCTAAACCGGGTTCGTGAAGATTTCAGCCGAACTGAGATTCACTGTTCATGCCAGAATGTCTCCTTCTTTCAAACCTTCAGCTGTGGCATGGCTCAGATCGGGATCGATGGACACGACATTACCAGCCTGATTGAATACGCAGATAAGGCACTGTATCTGGCGAAATTCAAAGGCCGCAACCGCATCTGTCTTGCCTCCGAGCTTGGTGATGATGCTACAAACGGTGCAGCTCGCAAGAAAGTTCTCATCGCAGATGACGATATGATCGTGCAGGCGATTTTAAAAACTCAGTTGGCTGATACCGATTGGGATCTTATTTTTGCCAAGAACGGGCAGGAAGTGCTCAACATCGTTACGGATGTCACACCCGACCTATTTATTCTTGATGGCATGATGCCTGTTCTTAATGGCCTGGAAGCTTGCATGACTTTGCGTAAGCAACCACGTTTCGCCAAAACCCCCATCATCATGCTGACCGGGCGAGATGCCAAAGAAGAAATCGCTCAGGCACTGGATACAGGTGTTGATGATTATGTGCTGAAGCCATTCTCCGCGATCGAACTAAAAGCCCGTATTAACCGACTATTTGTGCGTACAACTTCACGATAAATATCGAGTTGATATACGTACAATACCAAACAAAAGGAGCCATCTCAAAAGTCGTAACGACAATTGAGATTGCTCCTTTTTGTAATTATATCCTTAGGTGAATACGACTGTTTTGTTTTTATGGACAAGAATCCGATCTTCCACATGCCAGAGAACCGCACGGGCAAGCACGATCCGTTCGATATGACGTCCTTCTTTCTTCAAATCCTCTACGTTATCACGATGACTCACACGACTTACATTCTGCTCGATAATCGGTCCGGCATCAAGGTCTTCCGTTACATAATGTGCGGTGGCTCCGATGATTTTCACCCCGCGCTCATACGCCTGGTTGTACGGCTTTCCGCCGATAAATGCTGGCAAGAATGAATGATGAATGTTGATAACCTGATTACGGTAATGCTCAATAAAATATGGAGACAAAATCTGCATGTAGCGAGCAAGTACAATGAAATCTGTGTTGCCTTCCATTAGTTCACGCTGCTTCTTCTCTACTTCCAGCTTCGTATCAGCTGTAACCGGCAGATGATGATACGGGATACCAAGAGACTCAACAAGTTCTCTTGAATCATCATGATTGCTAATTACCATCGTAATGTCTGCATTCAGATCTCCCGCCTGCCAATTCCACAGCAGTTCGCGCAAGCAATGGTCTTCTTTGGATGCGAAAATCACCATTTTTTTCGGGCGACTGGCGAGTGTAATACGCCAGTCCATCTCGAACTCGTCCGCTATCGACATAAATTCCCGACGCAAGTGATCGACTGTGGATTCCAGATCTTCCTTATAAAATTCGATTCGAATGAAGAAACGTCCCCCTTCTGGATCTTGTGTATACTGGTCTGATTGAAGAATGTTCGCACCATTCTCATATAAGAAACGAGAAACAGCCGCGACAATTCCCGAACGATCTGGGCACGAAATAAGCATGCGCCCGACTCCCTGATACTTCTTCTCAAATACAGATGCTACTTTTTGTGCTGTCATTATTTTACGTGCCTCCAAAATAAAGGTTCAAAAAAATCAATTTCCGCTTATTATACCGTATTTCTTTCCGCTGGAAAACGAATAAAATGATACAGACTGGCCATTCTACCGCATGAATGTTCGTCTTATGTAAAAAAGAGAGCTATCGTCAGCTCTCTTGTCTACATCGCTTATTCTTTTTCCAGCAGGCGGAAGAATCGCTCTTCCTGTACCAGGTCTGTCTTAAACACGCCGCCACGCGCAATCGTACGCGTCCGACTGCCCGGTTTCTTAATACCACGCATGGACATGCACAAATGCTCCGCTTCTACAACTGCAATCGCGCCGATCGGGCAAACCACATTGTTCAACGCTTCTACGATCTGATTTGTCATGCGCTCCTGCACCTGTGGGCGACGAGCAAGAATATCAACCAAGCGAGCAAATTTACTTAATCCTACAATACGTCCGTCCGGAATGTATCCAATATGCACCTTTCCAAAAAACGGAACGAAATGGTGCTCACACATGCTATAAAAAGGAATATCCTGCACAATTACAATGTCAGATGCCCCTTCAGCCGGGAATGTTTTGCCGAGAACCTCTTCTGGATCCTCCTGCAACCCGCCAAACACTTCACGGTACATTTTTGCAATCCGCTTTGGTGTTTCCTGCAGCCCTTCCCGTTCCGGATTTTCTCCGATTAGCTGAATCACTTCATAAAAATGCTGCTCGATCGGATCAGCAGCCTGTTTACTGGACTTAACTGCTTCTGCGCGCATGGCGTTCATCTCCTTAGCTAATAACATAGAACAGATTTCAGCAGTGCCAGCGTCTGTTCTCCATAAAGTACACTGTATAATAGTTATATAATGATTGCAAGTTGATAATGCGTTCAATATCATGGAAACAGAGCTTATAAGGCGCGCAGTTCTTTCTCTGATTCCTGCTATTTTCCGCTTATTTTCACCTGCTCATTCGCTAATACAAGTCGTGTTAACGCCTCCGCTACTCCACTATCATTGTTCGAAGCCACGATAAGATCAGCCTGTGCTTGCACATCCTCCGGCGCATTAGCAACCGCTACACCAACGCCTGCAATGGACAGCATCGCCAGGTCATTATAGTAATTGCCAATCGCAATCGTTTCGGAAAGCGGTACACCAAGATGACTTGCCAGGTAATTAAGCGCCGCTCCTTTAGAAGTAGTCTTCTCGATTACATCAATATAGAAAGGGCCACTTCGCAAAAGCTGGACCGGTAGACTCAGCTCCAGCAGATCGTTATACGCACGGTCAAGCTCACCTTCTGCACCGAACAACGTGAATTTTACCAGCCGCTCACGCAACGAGAGCGGGTCGGAGATCACTTTAGGCATAGCTAAATACTTGGTGTACATCTCCCGCACATCGTCGCGCTCCATGCTTTCTGTATACATATCAAAAGCGGTACAAAAATCCGTGTGAATTCCGCGCATATGGCAGTATTCCATCACCGCTTGTACATCCTCCATGAAAAAACCATTCTCCAGCAGTATTTCCTGCGTACTGGAATGAACCGCCACCGCTCCATTGTGCGCAACATAATACCCTTCAATCCCAATCTCTGTGAGAATGGGCGTTACACTATGTGGAGCCCGGCCCGAACAGAGCACCACCGTAACACCTGCTTCTGTTGCTGTATACAACGCTTCTTTATTTTGTTCCGTAAGGCGGTAATCATCCGTCAACAACGTCCCATCAATGTCAATTGCAACAAGCTTGTAGTCCATATTTTTTGTCGTACTCCTCTACTCTTACGATTTCTATCCCACTTCTGTATCATACCATACCTTTAGATTTTCCTAACAGAAAGCTAAAACAAGCCTGATTCCCTAGGGGGAGACCAGACTTGTTTTTTCCTTAGGTATGCGTACGAACAAGCCGCTTTTGCTGAACTTTGAGAAAACCCAGCGCCTCTTTCCACTCTCGCTTCTGTTCACGATGCCAATGTTTAAGATCAATATAATTATGAAGAGGAACACCCTGCTGCCGCAATGCGAGATGATGTGTCAACCTGACATGCAGGAAAAGACGTAATATATGAAGCCATGTATCCTGATCCTGTGCAGACAGGACACCTGCCTGATACAGACTGATAAGTCTTTCTTTTGTCCCCACTTCTTCAATCTGATGCGTGAGTGACAAAATTCGGACCGTATTCACAATCTGGTAATATCCACCCTCTTTCATATCATACAGCCCGGCATAGTCTCCCCATCGCTCATAATAAAGCTGACCGAACATGCCAAGCGGAATCGTATGTGCAGCCGAATGTTCCGCAAATCTCTTACGCAAATCGCGCCGCTCATACAGCTTTCGACGCAGCCAGTTACCCAGTAAATGCACCATTGATCGATCTCCATACACTCCGCGCATATCCGACGCAATCAACAAGTAGCGAATGCTGTCAAGCCCTCCTTCCTCCATCCAGCCCGCAAGCGTCTGCTTCCAACTTCTAATCTCGTGGCACCAGCGTGGGTTCGATGCCATCACATTTCCCAAACAAAGCGAATACCCGATTGCTTCCAGTTCAAAAGCGATCCGGCGCCCGAACTTCAAGAAATACACTTGATACTCCCGTTCACGACTTATATCTGGTTGCGTATCGTCTAAATCCCCATATACAATCCCATGATCCTGATCACTCGCCAGTGTCCGCTCCCGGCGCCCACCACTTCCAAGTTCGAACCAGCAATACGGTGCAGGCGGCGAACCTTCTCCCGTATCGACCATCCACTGCTCTGCCCGCATGACCGCTTCCCGGCACACCCGGTCATGCCCTTCATTAAGCACTTCATACTTCTCAAAAACAGGAAGAGACGAGACCGCCAATGCGGCAGCCTCGCTTTCCATCCACAACCTCGCGTTATATGGTACGCTCATAAGCATGCCCTGCCGCTTTAGCCGATACTGTTTCCGAAGTAAAAGCGGGGTTCTCAGCCGGATCAAGATGTTCCGGATACCCATACACACCGTGCTCACTCAAGTCAAGACCAGTGATCTCCTCTTCCGGTGTAACGCGTAGTCCCATTGTCACTTTGAGCAGGTACAGAATGGCAAAGCTAACAGCTGCTACATACAACATCGCACCAAGCGCTCCTACAACTTGCACGTACAGCTGATGCCAGCCGCCGCCGTAGAACAAGCCTGCCTGACCAACCCCTACCTTCTCTACCAGGCGTGGAGAAGCGAAAAACCCTGTTGAAATCGTACCCCAGATACCCGCAATACCGTGTACCGAGAAAGCAAAGACCGGATCATCCACACCTTTGCGCTCAAAGTAAAGCGATGTGAAGAATGTGATGATGCCCGCAATCGCCCCAATCACTACAGCGGCCCATGGTTCTACAAACGCGCACGCGGCTGTAATTGCTACGAGTGCCGCAAGCACACCATTCAGCATGCTTGGAATATCCGCCTTACCGAGTACAAACCACGCGATCAGCATCGCAGCAATCGCGCCCGCTGCTGTCGCCAAATTTGTCGTCAATGCTACATAACTAAAGAATCCATCCCCAATTGCCATCGTAGAACCTGCATTAAACCCAAACCAGCCAACCCAGAGAATGATAACACCAAGAACGGAGTAGACCTGATTGTGACCCGGGATCAGATTTGGTTTCCCATCCCGTGTAAACTTGCCAATACGAGGTCCAAGAAGCAATGTCGCTATGAGAGCTGCAACCGCACCTTGTAAGTGGACAACGGTCGAACCAGCAAAATCCTGCATGCCCATCTTAGCTAGCCAGCCACCACCCCATACCCAGTGACCAATAACTGGATAGATCGCAACCGTAAACAGAATACCGAAGACGAAATATACAGATAATTTAGCGCGTTCTGCAAAACCTCCCCAGGCAATCGCCAGTGATACAGCGGCAAAGGCCATCTGAAACAAGAACTTCAGATCCAGCGGTACGTGCGCCCACGATAGAGAAGAAAATACTTGATCCGCTTCTGCTCCACCAAGATGAAGCATCCATCCTTTCAATCCGACAAATCCATTACCATCTCCAAATGTAATCGCGAATCCTGCCACCCAGAAGAAAATGCCCGTAATCGCAAAGCTGATAATCTGCTTTCCAGCTACGTGTCCAGCATTTTTCATTCGGGTTGAACCTGCCTCTAAAAGCGCGAATCCTGCCTGCATGGAAATAACTAAGATTGCAGCTACAAAAACATAGGCAGAATCAAGCGCACTAGCTAAAGCTTCCATATGCATATCCCCTTCCTTCTCGTGTTAACTTTCATGACATAACTATATGCTCACCTGTAAATTTATGCAACTCATGTCATTTAAATTAACATTATATATCTTCCTAATCAACCGCTTACATTAGATATTTCTTGATTTTTCTCACTTTTTCATTCATGTTAGCTTTCCTTTCCTCATCAAACTTAGGAGCCTAAAAATTCTCCATAAAAGCAGTAAAAAAACAATAGCCAGCACGAAATGATTTTCAGTATAATGGGGTGAATATAAAACTTTATTAAAGATATCGTAAAGAAAGGGTTAAGAGGTGTGTTACATGCGGCGTGCGATTCTTGTCGTATTGTTTTTGTTGCTAGGAGCAGTTGTTTGGCAAATCTCCACGGTTGAACACTGGATTATTTTTAACTGGGTATTTCTTGCTCTGCTTCTTCTGGATTTTCGTAAAGATCAAAAAGACATTGATCTACTTGCCTTCCTTCCTAAAGGAGTTGCGCTGCTGTTCTGCTTGTACTATGTGTATCAGCACGCGCCCAAACTGTGGTACTTCCTTGCCAGCTGGGAAACATCAAACGTCAAACACTTTTTCAACTGGAACGATACATTCCGGAAAATTCCGTTCAATAATGGGGCGATTTTTCGCCTGTACCAGCCTGAATGGTTTACGATTTTCATGCGCTGGGTATATGGATACGGTTTCTCACTTGCACTCTGGGTATCGGTCATCCGAAGCTTAATGACACGAGATCTGGATAAAATGCTTCGCTATGTGCTGTCTAGCCATACCATGCAGTTACCGATTATCGTGCCGTTTTATACGCTGGTCATGCTACAAGAAGTATGGTATGTACTCGGGGAGCCGGATGGTATGGCACGCGGTTTCACACATGCCCAGGCACAACTCTGGGTTATGAACTGCTTCCCAAGCATGCACACATCCGTTTCCTTTGCAATTCTTTTGCTGGCACTCCGCGAGAAGGGCAGTATCTTCCGCTGGGTGATGGCAACCTACTGCGGCCTGGTTATTTTCTCTACGCTTTATCTGGAGATTCACTGGGTGCTTGATGTGATTGCCGGCATGGTGCTTGGTTACACCACTGTCAAACTGGTCGACTTCCTGTATGCTTTTGCAGCACGTCGAATCGAGGCACGGAAAAAGAATGCGGCACTGATCCCGATTCCGACCGCAGTTTCCACGCAAGACACATCGAATCTATAGTTTCTCTACTCAAAAAGACTTTTCGCTCGAAGCGAAAAGTCTTTTATTTCTTCCTCACGATAAATCCATACACATCCGCTGGATACGTCTCGACCTGACATATCAGCTTACCTACCTCAATAATCTCCAGCTCGTCACTACACTTGCAACACCGCTGCAATAACGCATAGGATTCTGCAGCTTCCCTCTCCCCCTGATTAGCAATCCGTAATTCACCTCCGCTCTCCGTCAGCGCAAGCGCACGATCATATATATCCTGCGGCCGGTACGCACCAGGAGACAATCCCCATAACAAAAGCGGTTCTGCGAATACAAATGGGAACAACAATGTCACAGTTCGAGCAGATAGTAGCTTCGCTTCCAGCACATCATCTACCATATACGTACTTTCTGTCCGCGCCGCATGATACATCGCATGATCATACCGACTGTACCCGTCCCGATACACGCGATAGCCGTCCAGTTCAACACCAGAAAGCGAAGCATGTGCATCCCCTCCCGCCGCCTGTATGGCCCGGAATGCATACGCATAGTCAAAATTTTTGCTTCCAATATCCAGCCACGAACCCGGTCGGTGAATCTCCCCTACTCGTCTTCCAAATTGATCCAGCCAATCCAACACAAGTACATTGCGCCGAAATAGTGCTTCATCCATCTCCCGCGCCCATGTCTGCACCGTTGGATATGCGGTACATAACTGATTAAATCGGTTTCGGACTTCTCCCGTATAGGAGATACTCACCCCCGGATGCACAATCCGATAACCTGAACGACTCCAGCGTATACGTGAGCGCAGCTTGAAAAACAGCGGATTTAACAACCGATGCAACAACATTTTCTCATCTTCCTCCTCCCCATCCATCTCCACAAAAAAACCGGAGGCGATATACGCACTCCGGTTGCCTGCATTCTATTATACAATTATTGTCCAACTATGGAAGGTTCCATCGGTGCAAGCTTGGCAACCAATTCCTGAATGTCTTCCTCACCTACATTAAACTCTTTTAACGATGCAACAAGATGATTCACAATCGCCATGAACTGATCGTGTTGAATGTTCATGCCTTGATGCGCTTTCTCCATGCTTTGGCCGCTATATTGATTCGGGCCACCCGTTGCAAAAGAGATAAACATTGCTTGATGACGGCGCTGTTTCTCCATATCCGTGTTATCAAAAAAATGCGCGACGGTCTCATCAGCTAGAATACGTTTATAAAAAACATCCACAACCTGCTGAATTGCTTCCTGTCCACCGAGTCTTTCGTATAAAGATGCCATCTATGAACGCTCCTTTTCACTATTTACTGTGTGTTTACCTCTGTAGTGTACCCATAGAAGCTCGTTTTTACAGTGACATTTATCACACCGTGTCCCATTCTTATTTCTGCCCAAACAAACGGCGCAAGTTTTCCGTATACGGTGCACGGACGATTCCTTTCTCCGTAATAACAGCCGTCACATATTCATTTGGCGTTACATCAAACGCGGGATTATACACTTTAATATCAGCCGGTGCTACCTGGCGTCCAAGACCGCGAATGATTTCATCCGCTTCACGCTCTTCAATCGGGATTTGCTCTCCGGTCGGAGTGCCAAGATCAATCGAAGATAGAGGAGCTGCCACATAAAATGGGATGTTGTGCGCTTTTGCAAGCACCGCAAGTCCGTATGTGCCGATTTTATTTGCTACGTCGCCGTTTGCCGCCACGCGGTCTGTGCCGACAATGACCGCCTGCACCCAGCCATTGCCCATTACTTTTGCCGCCATATTATCACAAATAAGCGTTACATCAATACCGGCCTGCTGCAACTCATACGCAGTAAGGCGCGCACCCTGTAGCACCGGGCGTGTCTCATCCGCAAAGACCTTCAGCCTCCATCCCTTTTCATGCGCAAGATACATCGGCGCCGTTGCTGTACCGTATTTTGCTGTCGCAAGCCCACCAGCGTTGCAGTGGGTTAGCACACCCATGCCATCTTCGAACAACGTAAGCGCATACTCTCCGATTGAGCGGCATACTTCTTCATCTTCTTTCTGAATGCGCTGCGCTTCTGTCAGCAACATCTCTTTCATCTGTTCCGGTGTCTGACCTTCCGCCTGTGCCCGCCGAGCAGTAGCTGTCATACGATCGAGCGCCCAGAACAAATTAACAGCTGTCGGGCGAGACGTAGCGAGATACGCCGCCTGCTTTTTCACTTCTTCAAGCAGTGCTTCAGATGTTTCTGCTTCGCTCTTACGCACCGCCACATACACGCCATACGCTGCGGTAATGCCGATCGCCGGTGCGCCACGTACATTCAGACGTTCGATCGCATCCCACACCTGCTTGACCGTTGTAAGCGTCATATAATCTGTTGTTTCCGGAAGCTTCGTCTGATCAAGCAGAACAAGCTCTCCATTCTCCCATTTGACCGACTGAAGCGGTTCGTATGTTTTGGGCATAATCATTCCCCCTCCTGTATGCTGGCTTCTCATCTCTCCATATAAGCACCACGTTTGACGAACATGTGTAAAATATGGAATAAAACTGACAAAAACGGGTAAACTACTATCAAGTATACTAGATGCAAATTACATCTAGATGAAAATTGTTGGTAGTCACACTGCCGGTTTATACTCACCCTGAGTATACGTCGATATAAACCAGACTGCAAGAAAGGAGGAGATCCCATGACTCAAGCAGAATGGAATGAATGGATTTTCCCAAGTGTATACGAAATCACACACATCATTGCAGAGGCAGTTGAAAGAGCATAGAAGAATCATCTATCCAAAAAGAGGCCCTCTCGTACAGTAACGAGAGAGCCTCTTCTTCTTGCCTGTATAGCTATTCCATTTTCATTACCATCGCTTCGCCTTCTACTACAACTTTACCATTGCTATTCAGCACGTTTGTCTGGAGCTTAATCAGCTTTTTATCATCGCGCTTCTCGAGCACTTCCGCAACTACCGTAATCGTATCGCCAATTTTAACAGGTGCTTTAAACTTCAAGTTTTGCGACAAATAAATCGTATTTGTCCCTGGCAACTGCGTCCCTAGTATCGTAGAGATATAACTCGCTGTCAGCATACCATGCGCAATACGCCCTTTAAAAAACGTCGTCTTGGCAAATTCATCATCCAGATGAATCGGATTCACATCGCCGGTCAGCTCCGCAAATGCCACAATATCTTGGTCTTCAATTGTCCGTACAAGCTCCGCTTTATCTCCTACATGAATGTCCGCATATGACTTTTCGACTACGTTTTTTGATTGTTCGTATATATTCATGTTTCCTCTCCTTATTTTCTCTTTTTTCAGACAAAATTCGACACGATGGCATGGAAAATCCCCCTGGCTCCCAGGGGGCTATAGTTGTTACTTAAACAAGTTTATTGTATTGTTTTTGTTAGCTTCGAGGGAATTGATTAATCCTTTTTGCGTTGATTTTACCTGACCCAGGAAATTGTCCACCAGATTTTGCACTTCTTCTCGTGTGCGCTGCTGTTGTTCAATCAGGCTTTTAACAGACAGTTCAAGCTGCTCCTGAGATTTGTTAATCACATTGATGCTCGCTTTGCCTGGTGTCCATGTAAGTTGCTGAATACGAGATGAGATTTCATCCAGACGTCCCAGCCAATCTTGAACGATCTGTCCCGCCTGCTCGCCCCCTACATTTTTCACATTGCTCTGATATGTGAACTTTGCTTCTTCCAGGAATTTTTTTAGTTCCTGTTCTGTTTTTTCGATATTTTCTGCCGTCTTTGTCCACAGCTCTTTTTGACGATCGAGCGTCTGCAGTGTAATGTTCTCAATCTCACGCTGATACGCGTATATTGTTTTTACACTGTTCATCCAGCCATCCCACACCGCATCTACAATATTAGGGTTCTGTTGTGTTGTCGCTTGCACTGTAACCGACTCCTTCTCCGCTTTTTTGTTTACTGCCATCAGGTCAAATCCTCCTTATGAAATAAGTGAGTAACAACATGTATATGGTGACTGCAGCAAAGCTGCGGACCCGCGTAACGGCTTACTTCTCTTCTTTCGACTGGTCCGGTTTCGATGGTATAAAGAATCCGGCATACATGTTGAAAAAACGGTCCAGCATGAGCTGATACTGCTCAAGTGATGACGCCCAGGTATTCAAATACTGTTCCCCGGCATCGGTCAGGGAATAAATTCGCTTGGCAGGTCCCCCTGTGGACGTATCCCATTCTGACTTTACCATGTTCTCCTTCTCCAGCTGCCGGAGTGTCCGGTATACATTCCCCTGATCAATAGAAGGGAAGCCAAACTTGATAAGCTGTTGAATCAACTCATAGCCATGCACATTCCAACCGCGCAGGCTAAGAAGAAGAAATGGAACCATCAAGTTCTTTGGTGTACTGTTAATGGTTTTTTCTTCTCTGGCTGACTGATCAGACTGAGAATTATCTTCACGAGCTGACATGTGTATCACCTTCAAATCTGTAAATATCTCTTATGTGTAATTTACACCTATGGAATGATTTTGTCAAACATTTCTAATAAAAAAATTATCTTTATTACTTTAGTCTCATATGTGACGAAAATGTAAAAAAAGATCGTAATTTATCGAATCTTTCTATATTGAGTTACCTTCCGCCGTTCTCTATACTTTACATGAAAGTATTTTTTATACATATTTTCCCCTACCACTCATACAGATGATAGGGTGAACTAATTCAGGAGAGGAGATGAAGAAGTGAACAACAAAATGCCGTTCGACCCGTTCGCCATGTGGAAAGACATGTACGACAAAACCGAATCTCATTGGAGTAAAGCTGTCGATGAGTCAATGCGCAAGGAAGACTTTTCCGAATGGATGGGACAATTCCTTAGCATGTATTTGCAGTACCAGAACATGATCAAGCAGTCGACTGAGAATTATCTGGAACAGGCAAATATGCCATCTCGCGCCGACATTTCCAATCTCGCTTCCCTCATTGTTAATCTGGAAGCAAAAGTAGATGACTTGGAAGAAATGATCGAGGAAGATCTCGCCCACCAGATTAACAACTTGAATGTAACCCGTGAAGTAAACCGTTTGAAAACAGATGTTAAAAACCTCGATAAGAAACTTGACGAGGTCATTATCCTGCTTAAGGAAAGCACGACCCGTGAAGTGATATCTCCAGTAGTGGCAGAAGCTGCAGTCACAAAAGAAGTAGCACAGGAAGAAAAGTAGCGTACGCATACAATTCATCTAAGGGGTGTTAAATAGTTATGGTGAAAATAGACGGTAAAGTAGCGATTGTAACAGGAGGATCTCGTGGTATCGGAAGCGCGATTGCAAAGGAGTTGGCGGCACACGGCGTAAAAGTGGTCATCAACTACAATAGCAGTAGTGAAGCAGCCGAAGCGGTTGTTAAAGAAATCGAGCAAGCAGGCGGTACCGCATTTGCTTCCCAGGCAGATGTATCCGACGCCGCTCAGGCACGTGTACTTGTCGAAGAAACAATCGCCAAATTCGGCCAGCTCGATATTCTTGTCAACAATGCGGGCATTACTCGGGACCGCACTTTCCGAAAGATCACCGAGGAAGATTGGAGTAGCGTAATTGATACCAATCTGAGCAGCGTCTACAATACAACGGCTGCTGGACTTGAACACATTCAGAAATCAGATGCAGGACGCATTATCAATATCTCTTCTATCATTGGCCAGGCGGGCGGTTTCGGGCAGACGAACTACGCCGCAGCAAAAGCTGGCATGATCGGCTTCACCAAATCTCTCGCATTAGAACTCGCACGTGGTACAACAACGGTAAACGCAATCTGCCCGGGATTCATCGATACTGAAATGGTACAGGCTATTCCGGATAACGTGCGGGAACAAATCGTTGCCAAAATCCCGCAACGCCGCTTTGGTGCGCCGGAAGAAATCGCACGTGGCGTTCTGTTCCTCTGCCGTGATGGCGAATATATTACCGGACAGCAGTTGAACATCAATGGCGGCATGTACATGTAAGTAAAATATTTTGGTTTATTTTTAATATTCTGGTATAGTTATAGAGAGAACTTATTTCCAGAGGTTGGAGGGAGTACCTAATGTCAACTCCAGTGTTGAAAGATTGGGAAGAGATCCTTAATTCTATGCCCGAGGAAGCGAAGCGCACATACCGCCGCTTCCAGCGTGCAACGGAAGTGCTGACAACCGAAGCAGAGCCACAGGTCGGTCTTACGCCGAAAGAAGTCATTTGGACCAAGAACAAAACAAAGCTGTATCGGTATATGCCGGCAGCACCAAAACAACACAGAATTCCACTGTTAATGGTCTACGCTTTGATTAATAAGCCGTACATTCTGGACTTATCCCCTGGCAACAGTCTCATTGAGTATTTGGTAAATCAGGGATTTGATGTGTATCTGCTTGACTGGGGTACACCGTCTCTGGAAGACCGTAACATGAAGCTGGATGATTACATCATGGATTACATCCCACGCGCCGTACGCAAAGTGTTAAAAACATCCGGTGCCGATGAGGTCTCACTGCTTGGCTATTGCATGGGCGGAACGATGACTTCTATTTTCGCCGCACTGCATCCACATCTGCCGATTCGTAACATTGTCTTTATGACAAGTCCGTTTGATTTCGCTGATGCTGGCTTATTCACGAACTGGCTCGATGAGAAATACTTCAACCTTGATAAAATGGTCGATACGTTAGGTGTAATTCCGCCGGAGATGATTGACTTTGGCAACAAGATGTTGAAACCAATCGTGAATTTCTATGGCCCGTATGTCAGTCTTGTAGACCGAGCGGAGAATGAGAACTTTGTGAACGGTTGGAAGCTGATGCAGAAATGGGTGAATGACGGCATTCCGTTCCCAGGTGAAGCTTTCCGTCAGTGGATTCGTGAATTCTACCAGCACAACAAGCTGCTCAAGGGCGAATTAATTGTCCGGGGACGTCAGGTTGACCTGAGCAATATTACGGCAAATGTCCTCAATATTGCAGCGGAGCGCGACCACATCGCGATCCCACATCAAGTAAAGGCACTAATGAATGTGATTTCCAGTGAAGATAAAACATATGCCGAGATGCCAACCGGCCACGTATCTGTCTGCTTCGGACGTCAAGCAATCAACAAGACGTATCCGACTGTCGGCAACTGGCTAGCTGAGCGTTCGCAATAAGAAATCTGGTTCCAAACGAAAAGAGCTGTCTCAAGCGTCGTAATGACAATTGAGACAGCTCTTTTTTTTTGAAATCAGAAAAAATCATGCTCCACTTCTGGTTCTGCCGGATCAATCCACAGACTCTCTACATTGTTAACAGCATCTTCCACCAGCTTCTCGATATCAAGCGGCACTTCACAGCGCTCCGCTACGTCTACTTTCGGCTTTGTTACCGGTGATTTCGGTACGAACACCGTACAGCAGTCTTCAAACGGCAAAATAGATGTCTCATACGTACCGATCTTATGTGCAATCTCAATGATCTCTTCCTTATCCATTGCCACAAGTGGCCGAATGACCGGTGTATCAATCACATGATTAATCGTGTACATGCTCTCCATCGTCTGCGATGCCACCTGCCCGAGACTTTCGCCTGTCGCAATTGCGAGCGCTCCATTCTTCTCAGCGAGCTTCTCGGCAATACGCATCATAAAACGGCGCATAATCGTAATCGTATAATGTTCTGGACAATGCTTACGAATCTCGGTCTGAATTTCTGTGAACGGCACAATATGAAGCTTCATGCCTCCGCTGTATTTAGACAGAATCCGTGTCAGATCAACCACTTTCTGTTTTGCCCGCTCCGATGTGAACGGATAGCTGTGAAAATGTACCCCCTCAATCCGCACACCCCGGCGCATCGTTTTCCATCCAGCAACCGGGCTATCAATTCCACCTGACAACATCAGCATCGCTTTGCCGCCGCTTCCCGTCGGCAATCCGCCTGCTCCCTTAATGGTACGGCAAGAAATAAACGTACCGTTTGTTCGAATCTCGACAATCAACTCGACATCGGGGTTATGCACATCTACTTTCAGGTCTGGCATATTCCGCAGCACATAGCCACCTACATGACGGTTCATCTCCTGCGAACGATGCGGGAACTGCTTATTTGGACGCTTCGTAATCACTTTAAATGTACGCGGAGCCGGATTAGCATCGAGCATTACCTCAAGCGCTGCTTTTTGAATCACTTCCAGCTCGAACTCTTCGACAAAGCGGACCGGACTAAACGAATGAATCCCGAAAATATTTTGCAGGCGTTCCGCCACTTTTTCATACGGCTCGCCGTGCAAGGACAAATACAAACGGCCAAACGTACGCTCTACCTGTACGTTTGGAAATGAGCCTTTTAAGTTTTTCCGAATATTACGGACAAGCTGTGTTTCGAATTCTCCACGATTGCGCTTTTTCAGCGCCAACTCGCCATAGCGGATTAAAATATGTTCATATTGCATCATTATACCCTCATAATTTTCGCTAGATTTGGTACGATATCTTCGACCGCTGTTAGAAAACAGTCGACTTCCGCTTCTATGTTATCCGCACAGAAGCTGACGCGAAGCGCACTCTTCGCGCGTTCTTCATCTACACCTGCCGCAATCAGGACGCGGGAGGGCTTGTTCTGCTTCGATGAACAGGCTGATCGGGTTGAAACATATATATCGCGCTTCTCAAGTGCATGCAGCACCACTTCTGCCTTCACGCCCGGAAATGAAAAGTTCACAATATGCGGTGCCGCACACGCGTCATCTCGTCCTGGACCGTTCACTGCACAATACGCAAGCGGCGTCAAACCGTCAATCAACCGCTGGCGCAGCTTTCTCATATGCTTTGCGTGGGCGGCTATTTTTTCATGCTGTAAGCGCATCGCTTTTGCCATCGCCACAATGCCTGGCACATTTTCCGTACCGGAGCGAACTCCACCTTCCTGTCCTCCTCCGATCACAAGCGGCGACAACTTAAGGCCACGCCGAATATACAGCAATCCGCAACCACGCAGCCCGTGAAACTTATGCGCTGATAACGACAGTAAATCCACGCCCCATTGCCCCGGCTTAAGCGATAGCTTACCGAAGCTTTGCACTGCATCCACATGGAAGACGACTTTTGGATAATCTGCCAACATCTTGCCGATCTCTTCAATTGGCTGTACAGTTCCAAGCTCACTATTTACATGCATGATGGATACAAGAATCGTATCATCACGCAGCGCTTGCTTCACATCTTCTGGATGCACACGCCCTTTACTATCTGTCGGCACGTACGTAATACTGTATCCCATCTCTTCAAGCTGTCGACACGTTTCATATACAGAAGCATGCTCAACCTGACTTGTGATAATATGCTTGCCGCGCCCTCGATGCTGCCAGGCAACCCCTTTGAGTGCTGTATTATTACTCTCGGTACCACCAGATGTAAAGACGATCTCCCCTGGCTGTACGCTCAAGCAATCCGCAGCTACTTTACGCGCCTGCTCTAACAGCTGAGCTGCTTTCCCACCAAGATCATGCAAAGAGGACGGATTGCCAAAGAAACGGCTCGCCGCATCTGCAAACGCGCGAACGACATCCGGATGCGGCTGTGTTGTGGCACTGTTATCAAAATAAATCATTGCTTCTCCTTCTTTATTGCCAGCTTTTCTTATCTTAGTATAGCCGGAGTGTTTCAGAAAAAATTTCACCCTTTATCATACCATATTTTCTCGCTATAGGAAGTCACAAAGCATTTCCGATCATATTATTCAATTGTCAAAAAATTCTTTCTTTATTGAAAGCGATTACATTAAAAACGGCTATTTACAATACAAAGTACAACTGTTATTATAATTTTCAACCAATTATAAAAACAAATATAGCCACGCCGCAAGTTAAGCGGCTACTCGCTATACTTATTTTTGTCAGAATATTATAACAAAAGGAGAGAGTAAACATGACAGTGATGGTGGAAGTAAAAAAATTAAAACAGATGGAAGAAGAAATTGCACGGCTGCAACGGGAATTACATGCGATGCAATCCGCTCCGGCGCATGGATTTGAACCGCTTGACTCCGATCGTTTTCTAACAGAAGCATATAACAAATTCCTTCGTTAATACCGGAACAGGCGGCACTCCCACTCAGGGAATGCCGCCTGTTATTGCTCTTTTTTAGTAAAATGGCCTGAGCACAAGTGTCAGCAACACCGCAACAGCAGACAGCCCCATTGTCCACTGCCCCAGTCCTACTGATCCCCGGCGCACCGCCACATACCCGAGTACAAATGCCGAGATGCCGAGAATGAACGGCATCATCAGAAAAGCTAACAGCGCCAGAATCAAACCGAGTGTTCCCGGAAGAATTCCGCCTTCCTGCCGCACTTCATTCGTTTCCATACCTGCGCTTTGGCCAAACCCACGCTCTGCTCTATGCAAATGTGGTGTTATCTCACCGGCAATTTCTTCCCGGTACGGATAACGAAAAGGAATAACGTTGTCACGTCGTTTTCGGTGCTTCGCCACCGCTTTATCCCTCATTTCAGCTCAGGATCGGATACAAATCACATTACAAACCGCTTTTCGGTCTGAATGTATGACAACACGTACCGCTTGAACTGTCTGCGAGTTCCTTACGATCTGTAGAAACCCCGATGTCACCAAATTCCTCCGTATAGTTCACCTGTGCGTTCTGATCAATATCAACCATAATGGCACTAGCCGTACAGTCATTGCCTTGCTTCCAGAAGTCGCAGTTTGATACGCTGCATTTGACGCCCTGTGGCATGTACAATCCCTCCTCATAAATAACCCCTGAAGAGACGAGACAAACCGTAATAAGCCCCATCCCCTCATATGTAGATTGCACTGCTGTCCAGTTCGGCATGCTTCCATGTTATTCCCAGCCTGCTTAGCTCCTGTTGGCGCAGGTAATGCCAATTCCGGCCAGTAATTTACTCCCGACTGCAAGCATCGCTTCATCAATCGTAAAGCGCGGATGATGGTGGCTGTATGCTGCCTCCTCATTACGAATGCCCAAGAAAAAATAAGCACCAGGTACCTGCTGCAAGTAGTAGGAGAAGTCCTCTCCTGCCATGCTTGGCACAGCCACATCCACTTTATCCGCTCCCATTATGGTACGCCCCACCTGTTCTACGATCGCGTTCATCTCCGGGTCGTTGACGACAGACGGATCACCTTTTACATATTCAAACGAAGCGCTTGCTCCAAATGACGCACACGCCCCGTTCATCACTCGTTCAATCAAGCCTGGAATCTGCTCCTGGACATCGGGGTGAAAATAACGAACCGTTCCCTGAATCATCGCCGTATCCGGAATAATGTTATACGTATCACCCGCATGTATTTGACCCACACTGATTACGGCCGGATAGAGCGGATTTAACGAACGACTTACAACGGTCTGCAATTGGGTAACGAGATGTGCCGCTATGACGATCGGGTCTGTTGTCAGATGCGGCATTGAGCCATGTCCTCCGACCCCTTGAATTCGGATCGTAAATGAATCCGATCCTGCCATGATCGGACCCGGGCATGCTTCCATCCGACCACTGTCTACATTTTGCCACAAATGAAGTCCGAAAATCGCATCCACATCTTCAAGCACACCAGCTTCTACAAGCTCGCGTGCGCCACCCGGCACCACTTCCTCCGCATGTTGAAACACAAGCTTAATTCGGCCTGCAAAATCACCCGCCAGCGCGACAAGTGCCTTGGCTGCTCCAAGTAAAATCGCAGTGTGCCCATCATGGCCGCATGCATGCATCACGCCTGGTGTCTCAGAAGCAAACGGAAGCCCTGTCTCTTCCTCAATCGGAAGGGCATCAATGTCCGCTCGCAGCGCGACTGTTTTACCGGGGCGATTGCCGTCAATGTAGGCGATCACATCTTTGCCGGTATATGTACTTGTCGTAAGCCCCATACTCTCAAGCTGCTTTCGAATATAGACTACTGTTTTCGATTCTTGATGTGACAGTTCCGGATAGCGGTGCAGATAGCGGCGCACCTCTGTAATCCACGCTGTCTGCTCGTTCACCACTGCCTCAATCCGCCCATGTACATCATTTGCTGTCTCTGCCATAAGAAAAACCTCCATCCGTTTTCTTTAATAGTAGTGGATGGAGGCCCAATTGAAAAGCATACAAGGCACATAATCATGAATTTTTATAACACAAGACCACCGTCTACAGATAGCACCGCTCCATTAATATAGGAAGAATACTGGGAGGCAAGGAATACATAGGCGCGCGCGATATCTTCCGCTTCACCCAGGCGTTTAACCGGCACTTTTTCGCGCATCATTTCGAGGATTTTCTCTGGAACAGCATCCAGCATCGGCGTGCGAATAAAACCAGGTGCGACAGCGTTTACCGTAATGCCTTTATGACCCAATTCTTTTGCCCAAGTCTTGGTCAAGCCAATCACGCCTGCCTTGGTCGCTGCGTAATTCGTTTGCCCGACATTACCATACAATCCGACGACCGAGGATGTGCTAATAATGCGTCCGTAACCGTTTGCAAGCATAAGTGGGATTGCTGCCTGTGTGCATAAATATACACCTGTTAGATTAATGTTAATGACCTGATCCCATTTCTCTTTCGTTAACTTATGCACCATGCCATCGCGTGTAATGCCAGCATTGTTAATCAACACATCAAGGCGTCCGGCCAATTCCTGGACTTTCGCTGCCATTTCTTGTACTGAAGTTTCATCCCCAACATTCACTTGAACAAAATCGGCTCTACCACCTGTCTCCCGCAACTCCGCCACCGCTTCCGTTCCCTGCGCCTCGTTAATATCTGCTACAATGACATGCGCACCGCGCTCACACAGTATACGTGCTGCCGAAAGACCAAGTCCGCTCGCTCCTCCTGTAATGACTGCTGCCTGGTTTTGAAATTCCATGCAGTTCCCTCCTCCTCTGTTCTTGTATAATGTATTCGCCTAGATATAAAATGTGACACATATTGACAAAAATCCAGTAGTGAACATTTACACTTATCCGCAAAGGAGCATGATGCAATATGAATGCATGGCACGACAAAATTATCGTGATTACAGGAGCTTCAAGCGGCATCGGCCAAACGACGGCTCTGCTCACAGCACAGCTTGGTGCCATCCCGATACTGCTCGCCCGCTCTGAAGATGCCCTCGCCACACTAACAGATCGTATTCAGCCTTTGCAGCCGGATGTCTCTTACTATGTTTGTGATGTAACAGATGAAAATCAGATCGAGGATGTAGTTAACCGGATTACGGAGCGATACGGCAAAATCGATATCTGGGTGAATAACGCTGGCTACGGTGTGTTTGGCAGTGTGCTTGATGCACAAATGGAGGATATCATCGGAATGATGGATGTAAATTATCTTGGTGTTGTTCGCTGCACAAGAGCCATTCTGCCTCATATGAAGAAACGGCAGCAGGGACACATCATTAATGTCGCCTCAATCGCAGGAAAGCTGGCCACGCCGAATTCAAGTGCGTATTCTGCCAGCAAATTCGCTGTGATCGGCTACACGCATAGTGTGCGAGCAGAAGTAAAACCATTCGGTGTATACGTATCTGCTGTAAATCCCGGTCCCGTACGTACTCCGTTTTTCGATCGGGCAGATACAAGCGGAAGCTACCGCCAGAGTGTAGAGAAATTCATGATTGATCCAGAAACTGTTGCCAGAGGAATTCTGAAGGCAGCCGCAACTGGGCAAGCAGAAGTTACATTGCCCCGTTATATGCGAGCCGGTGTTGTACTCCACCATGTATTCCCTCGTCTGTTCGAGAGGCTAATCGGCCCGTTTTTGAATCGGAAATAAAACACACGAGCATACTACGTGTACAGATACAGAAAGGAGTTGAATATTATGGATCGTGTTGCTCTTATTCTTGTTATTATCGGAGCAGTGAACTGGTTGCTTGTCGGCCTGTTCCAGTGGGATCTGGTGGCAGCTCTATTCAATGGTGAAGGTTCATTCCTAAGCCGTACTATATATTTCCTCGTCGGTCTGGCGGGTCTGTACTGCATCAGCCTGCTGTTCCGTGAACGTCATACCGCTTCCTAGCCATACCCAAAGCACCGGAATTCCCGGTGCTTTTTTCCTTAATAATCAAAAGACACACGTTAGCCGGGTGTGTCTTTTGACTATTACTTTTTTATTCGCCCTTCGCTTCCTTCGGACGATTCAACTATTTGGCACGTTTTTTCTCTTTACTTCCGAGAATTTTCTTATACCAGAAAAACAAAGCGATAGCACCGAGAAGTAGTACTGTCATTAATACCAAATAAGCAATGGCTTCTACAGTTAACATTGGTATCCCTCCTTCTACCGGTTAGGTTACCCATTTTACTATCCCATCACACTTTCCATTGCACTACCAGATAAGCACCGCACATACTGTCGCGACAATGAGTCCCAGTATAACAGGAATAAAGTTGCGGCGTGCTAGTTCCAGAGGGGAAACGCCTACAAAAGCTGCCACCGCAATAAGTGATGACCAGGCTACAATCGTTCCGCCCCCCGACCAGATCGAGCCCATCTGTCCAACCGCTGCCAGCATAGACGTATCAATGCCGTTCCCGTATGATAACGCACCTGCCAGCGCCCCTGTAATCGGCAGGCCCGCAAACCCGGAGCCGTCAATACCACAGATCAAGCCAATCAGAAGTACGCTAAATGCGGCAATCCATTCATTTTGTGGAATATACGCTTTCATACTGTCTACAATATCAAATAAAAAACCAGGCGCTCCATCTCCAAGCACCATAATTGAGTGCTGCTGATCTCCAAGAAAGAAGAACGCGGCAATCGGAATGATAGCACCCATAATTTTGATCGCAAATACAAACCCTTCCGACAGTCGTTCTCCCACTGCTTCAAACGCTTTTCCTTTGTGCTTCACACCTACAGCCGCAATCATAATCAGTGCAGCCGTCCCGCCGATAATCGCGCCCGCATCTCCGCCTTTAATATCGAAGGCAATCATGCCAACTACATCGAGCACAAACAAAAGCACGGTCAGTATCGCAAACCAACCCGCATA
This sequence comes from Aneurinibacillus soli, assembly GCF_002355375.1. GTDB lineage: Bacteria > Bacillota > Bacilli > Aneurinibacillales > Aneurinibacillaceae > Aneurinibacillus > Aneurinibacillus soli. The sequence goes on from NZ_AP017312.1 coordinate 3,382,108, forward strand.
CCGATGTGGTTCCGTATCGTTCGCTCTTTCTTCGCGATGAGAAAGCAATGCAGGTTTTTTTATCGTTTTCCAGATCATAAAATAAGACAGCACACCGGCGACCCCACCAACAATTAACGTAAGCACAATCGATTTAAGCCAGATCGCTGATACAAGCTCCGGTGTCCCGGCCGCTTTTGCCGACAGAGCGGGTGCCACCTGCATGAGTGCATCTGCCGCCAGCGCCATCCCCTGCCCAGCCAGCGTAATCGCAATCGCTGCTCCCATCGGCGGTAGCCCAGCACGAAGAGCAGCTGGAAGAAGCACAGCGGCCACCAGTGGAATGGCCGGTGTTGGCCAGAAAGCGGTCGATAATACCGCTGTAACCGCAAACAAAATCCAGTACGCTGCATGGCCATTGACGATAATGCCCTGCACCGGCGTAATCATTTTGCGATCGGCTCCGATTTCTTTTAACGCATTTAGCATCCCAACCATGAAGGCAATGAGCAAAATAATGCTAAACAGTTCTTTGGCTGCCATAATATTGGCGTTATATACCGCCGCCGTACCTGCCAGTATTCCTTCACCAAAGCCGCCTTTATACACCCATCCGAGCAGGAATGTCGTCAGAATAGATGGAATGATAACGCCTTTGCGAAACAGCATAGCGGCAATGACTGTAACCGCGCCCGCTGCATAAATCATATGTGCCGCATCCCAATGCATACAGATGCCCCCTTATGGTGCAATTTGTACTTTACCGTATGCATCGAGCCATCATTTGGGCACTGGGCTTTACTTTGTTTAATAAAATAAAAAGAAGCACTCGATCAGAGTACTTCTACCGCATCAGTTATGTTTGATCTAATGATTGATGTATTGATACCAAAAAATAGGGATTGAATACACAAGGAACGTTGTCAACAAGGCGCCAAAAAGTACATACAGATCAGTGATTTTGAACTCAAAATTCATTAAATTCATTTTTGCACCTGCCTTTTTCTTTTATGACACATGCTCAGTGTAACAAGGAAATATTTAGGTAATTATCTGAATATGGTTAATGTTTGGTAAATAAAGTTTGAAGGCATGAAGATTTCGGGATTACTCATGGTTCATTATCGTATACCAAGCCTGTTGATTAGCTAATAAAAGGTAGAAAAAAGGTCGCCTTTTCAGTAGAATCGTTTGTACCACCAAACCGATTCAGAAAGAGGCGACCTCATGAAAAAGTCTACCACGTTCACTACAATTGTTCAAACACTGTTATCAGAAGAGGAGATTCAATCTGTGGTACAGGACGTTGAATACGAGGAAAAAGCAAGGAAATTCACAACTTCTACGTTACTTCATTACTGGGCCATGGCCGCATTCGAAGAATGGGAAGGATTTCGTTACGGAGCGGATCGCTCATCGTCTTGCGGACTTCCGTCCGCTAACTATTCCACTTTTTCTAAAAAAGCAAGTGATGTTCCCTATACTGTATTTAAAAAGTTATTTCATCATCTTGTGTCCAAATGTAACCGTGCTACAAGACGTAAGTTGGCGATCCCCAAAAAACTTTTACTCGTTGATTCCACTACCATTACCGTAGGAAAACCACGACTTCCTTGGGCTCTTTATCATGGAAAACGTGCAGGCATCAAGCTACATGTGGCTTTTGATCCCGATCAGGAAACGCCTGTTCACGTAATCGAATCGATAGGAAGTAAACATGACAGTCCATTCTTAGATCAACTAGCGAACCCTTCTTTTCTTCTTGTTGCCGACAGAGCGTACGGAAAAATCGAACGGTTTGATCAATACCTGAAAGATAAGCAGTCTTTCGTCATTCGAATCAAAGAAAATGTCACAATCGATACACCACGATCTCTTCGACGCTGCTCCTCTACTGCATCCTCTGTAATCAAAGACAGTACGTGCTATCTCGGCACTTCTCAGTGTCGTTCTCAAGAGCGGCATCGTGTTATATTTTTTACAGATGATGAAGGGAATGAGATTCGAGTCGTAACGGATCGAAGAGACCTATCTGCCGAAAAAATTGCGGAGATTTATAAAGCCAGATGGCAAATCGAAACGTTTTTCCGCTGGATTAAGCAACACGTAAATGTACCAGTATTGTTTGGTACCACTAAAAATGCTGTATACGGTCAATTGTATACGGCTTTAATTACCTATGTTTTGATAAAGTGGATCTATGAGAAGGCGAAACCGATGGTTTCACGTTTCGCTATGCTATCTTTTATTCAGTTTGCACGTCTTTTACGGTTTGAGAGCCTTCAGGTCGAATGGATGATTGCAATTCATACAGTAGTAAGTGAATCTCTACTCATACAAGGAAGTAGTTTGTCTAAAATTGGTTAATCAACAGGCCTGATCGTATACATCTGAAATTATTAAACCACTAAAAACCATAAGAAAATTAAAAGCTACATGCCATATTAATGCAGGAATAATGCTCCTAGACTTAACTGTTATACCTCCGTAAAAAAATCCTCCAATAGAAAAGGTAATACACGTAGTCCAAGGAAATCCAAGAGAATAGTGTTGTAAACCAAACCCTAAACTTGTTATTATAACTGCCCATTTTTCTCCTAATTGCTCTGAAAATCGACTCAGAAGTATACCCCTCCATAGAAATTCTTCAAGAGTTGCATTTGTAATGGAAAATATGATTGCTAATTAGACAGCTTATACAATGCGTTATGGCTACCTCTGTATAACAAAAAGCCCTTACCGCTTGGGTACGGTGGGGCTTTATTTGCGAAAAATAAATGGCACAATTTTCTATCCTATATCTTAATTAAACCTATAATTAAGGACATTTATATCCCTATTTTCTTTTAGCTTTTTGATAAAGATTGATTGATTCAAATGCCATTTTAAAAACATATCTCTTAAATTCACATTATAATCCTTACTATGTTCGTATAATACTTGGACTAGCAATCTGTTGGAATACTCTTTAACCTTTGCTACATAATGCGGAAGCAACGTATTATCATAGTGCGCATTATGTACAATCTTATTTCTGTACCTGTAAATATATAAAATATCGTCTTGGATTTGTTTTATTCTTTCTTCAATAACTTTAAGGGCAAATTTATTTTGACCATAAAATTTATCAACATAAGTGATTCTATCCTTAATTACTCTACAATCTGTATACGTATTTAGTTCATCTAAATTTTCAACAAAGTCATCTAATCGAATAAACTCTCCCTCTTCCACTTTTAAACCACACTTCTTCTTAATTTCCTCTGGCAATTCAATTGCTCTTCTCGCACTCTTTTCCTTAAACGAAAACACCTCATTATTCACTAAATTACCTATATATTGGAACAACTCTGCGCATATACCATTCTTATAACTCATTATTTCTATACACGGTATAAGTTCTTTAGCCAAAGTATAGGTAGTTTCTTTTTCCTTGTTGAGTATTAACTGCCTTCCCTCTTCAGTAAAGTCTTTAAAATCCATTAGGTTTTCAATTGCTACCCAATAATTAAGTAATTTATCTTCTGCTTTAATTGATTCCTCTCCTTTTCTAAACCAATGCAATGAATCAACAATTTTTTTCTCTATAAATGATTGCTTTTCTTGATTCCTATATAAATAACTACCTACTTTCTCAAAAATAAGTTGATATTCTTCACCTATGTATACCTCGCTCATATTAACTGAGTATTGGACTTTTAGTCTTTCATGAATACCAGATTCATATCCTCCACTAGCCCTTAGCTGAAATTCTTCATCTAAGATTAAGCAGTCATCTTTAACAACCTTAAAATCAACCTTACTTTTGTAAAAACATCTTAATAAATCAAAAGCCTTTTCAATCTTATTAATAGCCGTGTACCTTGCAACTCTATCATCAATGGCATTTACCCAGACAGCAGCATTAAAAATATGTTCATCTTCCCTGAAAAAAATCTCTCTATCTTTTGCTTCTTCTGGCTGAGAGATATATTTATCTACCCTTGGAGAGTAAAAATGGACTTCGCCACATGTAAATCCTTCGTATGCTATCAATCCTTCAATCTGGAAAATCACTAGCATGTCAACAGATTCTTTCTCAAAATAGTTCTCAAAATCGGTTAATCTTTCTTCTACACTTAGATTATCCATCTTATTTTTAATTGAATTAGTATAGTCATCCTCACTTTCGAATTCCCCTATATCCAAATTGTGAGGGTAATCCGTTATTATGTATTTCCCATGTAAAATATACTTTTTAAAAATGTTAACAGGCATCTGCTTTATATTTTTTAAATCAAATCCTTTAAGCATTAATTCAACAATCAGACTTTGGCTTAGACACAATATTCTTTCATACGAAGAATCAGTCACCTCTTTGGATAATAAAATTGACTTTAACAGTTTATATGTTTCCTTTAAATAACTACCTTCCGTAAAAAATTCCCTAATACGTTTACATACACTTATTAAGTATTCATTTTTATCCGAATTTAAATAGTCCCTTATAACTTTAAATTCAATTTCATAAATTCTCTTTATAATTTCATCTTCATCTAAAAAACGGTTAATTTGTTTTAAGAAATAACTCTTGTTTTCTTTATTTCTCATTTTATTAGAAACTATTTCATCAATAATATCATTCACTATGGTTTGAGGATTAATTAGGCTTAAGCCATAAGAATTTAAATTAAGATTCCCAATTAATTCTCCCCAAATATCTATCCAATACTTAATTTTATCGTTTATAACTCCATCCTCATAATCATCCCAAAGAAATAACTCCATAAGACCCCTCACCTTATCCATTTAATTCCATGTAAATGTATTACATAAAAACCGTGCCTTTATGCATTTTTTACATACTAAAATCAATCTACTACCTAATAATATCCTTCAGGGGATTCAATAGGAAATATGCCAAAAACATGTGTAATAATGACACAATAATTATAGTTATTTGCATAGTTAGCCTTATCATTGTTTCCTTCTCTATAATTTTAAACTTGTCGTTGTTTATTGATTGAACACCTTCTTTTATTGAGATATACAAATCAGTAAGCACCTCCATATAACCAACTAGAAATGTTATAAAAATGGTATATCCGATTTGCTCCCCTTGTTTCAAAGTAGACGATAGAATAAAAATCACAATCCATACACTAAAGGCAAGCTTAATCAAATTTTTTACAACGTTTATAGTCACCTTTCCTGTAAATGCTATCATGATAAACAAACCAATATCCATCAAATAAAAGGTTTGAAGCCACTTCATAAGTTCAGAAAAACCTTGGCTTCTATACAGATAAAACCAAATATATACAGAAAAGAATACTACCAGTATTGTTAATACATTAATGCTTACGCCTAGTATTTTATTGTCCCTTTTAATTTTTTTATTTTTTCGATTCTTTTCTACTCTGGTTTCTATTAGTATCACTCCTCTCAAAACAAAAAAATTCCATATAACAGAAAAACAACTCTAGTTATCTACAATTCGCTATTACTTCCCTCTTCTTAAATCTGTAGTTGTTTAGCCAATAAATCAAAGCATCCGCATCATAGCAAAGTCCGTAATTCTCGCCATCTTCACAGACCCAGTATGGATGGTCAATGCTTCGGTCATATAACCAAGATAGGAACTCATCTCTTAGCTTGTTTATTTTTCTGCCGACTTTGGACGGACACTTCATAACCTGTTGATGTTGATAGAAATCAATAACGATGTACATACAGCTACCCACCTTTAAGTAATTCACTCAGTTACGATTATACCATTTATAGGTAATCGAATTGGCTGTAATTTTCAAGAATGTGGGAGCTGATGTACTCTCGGTATCAGAAGGAACAAAGGCATCAAAAAAGAGGGCATTTTCAGCCCTCTTAACTGGTCACATCTATTGAATTTCGGTCGATTTTTTCAATAAAACTGGTACTACTTCCTTTCTTATTACGCCAGCCTAAACACAATCCCATGCCCACCTTTTGGATACTCCCATTTAATATTTTCATATGGGCAGCCAATCCGACATGATCCACACTCGTGGCATCCTTCATACCCGACCGACATCCGCTTTCCTTCCCATTTATACACCTCACCCGGACAGAACAACGTGCACAACTTATCGGGACAACTTGTCGCACATACATCATTATTAAGCACATGCAGATGCGACTGGCTATCAGCACGGTAGCGCAGCAAATACTGCTTTTCTTCCAGTGTGTTCGTACGCGGTACCAGACTCATTATTTCATCACCTTCCATGCGCGATAAATGTCCTGCACCATGCCAAGTTTGCTTTTGCCTTCTGTCAAACTACGGAAAATCTTCTTCTGCTTATCCCGCTTCGGCACACCATCAATCGTAAAGAACTGGCTCGCTGCCTTGTTAATCATCGGAATATAGTCATTAAAATATTGCGGATGCGTCTCAAACGTATGCGTCGCATCTTTATATTTCTTCAAATCACGTCCAACAAAGCTGTCAAGCAGGCGAACTCGATACGTATCAAGCATATTCTCTGAGAAATCATTTGCTTGCTTCGCCAAGATGATCGTCTCCGCTGCCAGTCGCCCAGCCGTCATCGCCATGTTGCTGCCTTCGCGGTGAATGCCATTAACCATCTGTCCCGCATCTCCGACAAGCACAACGCCATTGCCGACAATTTTTGGCATAGCGTTATAACCGCCTTCTGGTATGAGATGCGCTGCATATTCCGCTGGCTCGCCACCGCGAATAAGCGGACGAACGATCGGATGATCTTTCAAATAATCAAGCAAGTCGTACGGGCGAAGGCGGTGCTTAATCATGCCTGATAGTGTAGCCCCAACACCAATATTGATGCTTTCTTTATTCGTATAAATAAAACCCGTGCCGAGAATCCCTTTCGTCGCATCTCCAAAAATCTCAATCGTCGTCCCCTGGTTCGGCTCTAAATTAAATCGATCTTCGATTTTCTCAGCTGGCAGATCGATAACTTCCATAACAGCAAGTGCAACATCGCTCGGCTTAAACTCTTTATGGAAGCCGAGTGACTTGCCGAGCAACGAATTGACGCCATCTGCTATGACAACCACGTCCGCATACACATCGCCATCCGGTCGATCGGTCCGTACACCGATGACACGTCCATCTTCGACAATGCACTCAGTTACAACCGTTTCATTAATGAGCAACGCCCCTACTTCAACCGCCTTACTGGCATACCACTGGTCAAACTTGGCACGCAGCACTGTAAAGTTGTTATACGGCTCTTTGCTCCATTCAAGTCCCTTGTAGCCGCTTGTAAAAACCGATTCCTCTCCCATCATCCAGAAACGTTGCTCCACAATCGGACGTTCGAGCGGCGCTTCTTTATAGAAACCAGGAATAATCTCATCCATCTGGTGGCGATACAATACGCCGCCCATTACGTTTTTCGAACCCGGATACTCCCCACGCTCAATAAGCAACACGTTCAATCCGGCTTTTGCCATTACATAAGCTGCTGAAATACCGGCCGGACCAGCTCCCACGACAATCGCATCAAATTTCTCAGACATGAACTTTTTCACCGCCTTTGACTGCTTTTTTGAATGCTTCGATAAGCTTCGGCACCACTTCGAATGCATCGCCGACAATACTGTAGGTCGCGACATTATGAATGGCCGCGTTCGGGTCCTTGTTAATCGCAATGATAAATTCCGAGTTCTGCATGCCCACAATATGCTGCACAGCTCCCGAAATCGCAATCGCAAAATAAATTTTTGGTGTTACCGTTACACCCGTCTGGCCGATCTGGTAATGATGGTCGATCCAGCCTGCCTCTACCGCATCACGAGTCGCTCCCACGCTTGCATTGATTACTTCTGCAAGGTCATAGCAAAGCTGGAATCCTTTTGCATCGCCAAGCCCCTTGCCACCTGCGACAATGATATGCGCTTCATCCAGCTTGACGCGCTGGCTCGTCTCGCGAACGATCTCAAGTACACGCGTCTGCAAATCTTTTTCGTGCATACCGAGCGTCTCGTGAATAATCTGTCCGGTGCGACCTACTTGCCGTTCTAGTGCCTTCATCACCTTAGAACGTACAGTCGCCATCTGCGGACGATGGTTCTTACACAGAATAGTTGCCATAATATTGCCGCCGAATGCCGGACGACTCGCTTCAAGCAAGCGCTGCTCGGCGTTCACATCCAGCATCGTGCAGTCAGCTGTCAGCCCGGTAGCAAGCTCAGTCGCGACCGCGCTTGATAAATCCTTGCCGTTTGGAGTCGCGCCATATAGAATCATTTCCGGCTTATACTTGTTGCACAAGTCAACCGTGCCTTTCATATACGTCTCCGAACGATAATCCGTCAGCAACGGATCGTCAATCATATATACAATGTCCGCTCCATATTCAAAGCATGTCTTGGCAAGCGACTCCACATTATGTCCAAGCATAAAGCCTGCAAGCGGCGCGTTCATCTTATCAGCAAGACGGCGCCCCGCTCCCAGAAGCTCAAGTGACACGCCTACGATCTCACCATCCATATGGTCAATGTATACCCATACTCCTTCATGATCGGCAAACTTGTCTGTCCGCCCTTGCGCCGCAGGCTTCGCTTCTGCTACCGGATCTGTGGAAGACGATTCCATCGCGGCAGCAGGGGCGGTTTCCGATTTTTTCTCGTCTACAACAGGAGGTGGAGCGGCTTTCTTCGCTTTCACTGGATTCGGTAGACTGATTGCCTCAGTCGGGCATACCGAGATACAATCCTGGCATTCTTCACATTTTGCTGTATCAACCTCGCATTTGTCCGGTCCAAGGTAAAGCGCACTTACCGGGCATGTATCTACGCATGAGCCGCATGAAATACAAGCGGCGGAGATGGAAACTGCCATGTTTATCGCCCCCCTCCTTGTATGAGCAATTCACGTTTCTCAATCAACAATATATCTACTAGCTGCTTCACTTGCTGATCTGCATTTCCTTCAAGCCGCTTGCCGCCTTCAGGCTTTGGAGGGCTGAACATTTTACCAACAATTGTCGGCGATCCCTTTAGACCGAGCTGTCCCCGGTCTACGTCTTCAAGATCGTTCACGGTCCAGACAACCGGCTCAAAACGAGCAGCACGAATCATATTCGGAAGCGGAGAATACGGCACTTCATTAATGTCCTTCTCTACAGTAAGAAGACATGGAAGAGAGGACTGCAACACCTCATAACCGTCCTCGATCTTACGGTGCACCGTCATCTGTCTCGCTTTTTCATCAATTTCTGTTACTTTTTTGATTCCTGTCAGCGGAGGAATACCGAGACGGCGGGCAATACCCGGTCCTACCTGGCCTGTGTCCCCGTCGATGGCCATTTTGCCGCAAATAACAAGATCGATCGGTTCCTCTTTTGTAATTCGGTTAATGGCACGAGACAGCGCATAACTTGTCGCAAGCGTATCAGCTCCGGCAAATGCGCGGTCTGAAATCAGGTACCCTGCATCAACACCAATCTCGACACACTTCTTAATGGCCGCTACAGCCTGCGGTGGACCCATCGATAAAACAGATACTTTTCCGCCATAGCGCGCACGCAGACGTACCGCTTCTTCCACCGCATGTGTATCATATGGATTCAGAATTGCTGGTACCCCTCTCCTGTCAAGCGTGTTCGTTTTCGGGTCGATTTTGATGATTTTTGTGTCTGGTACCTGTTTGACACAGACCAGAATGTGCATAAATGACTCCTCCTTCTGCCGAATATGAATTCACAAGGAAGTATGTCGTTGCTGACTGACTGAAGCTGCAAAAGGCAAACTGTATACAGAATATTCAGATATTAAAAAACATATTCCTAGTTTTTACGATGTTGATAAATAAATATACATCGCTGCCTTTTACACCGCCTATGAATGTTTATTCGCTTCGTCCTCTGGAATTTCCTCCCCTATCCAAAAAAATAAAGACAGGTTAAAAACCCGTCTCTACTTCTGGACCGTGCTGTGTTCATCCAGTGCCCAATATATTTTCTTAATCTCATCTGTACGTTCCTTCGGAGAAAGGCTAGCATCAAACGTAATCTGACGAATCAGTTCAACGACAAACCGATGTGCCTCATGGCCATGACGCCCGGCTAGCATCTTTAAATATCTTTCCATAAATAAGCTCCCTCCTAAATGATTGTTGTGTGGAACTTGTATCTCCTATTATACCACCCAATAATCACCAGAAGAAAACCTTTTCTTTTTGACTATTCCGACAAAATATTGCATTCACCCAGACGACGCAACCGGGCATACCGCTCTTCTACAATTTCGTCCATCGTTTTTTGCAGCAAGATATCAAGATGATGGGCGAGACGGCGCCCTGCATAGTACACAGTCTGTTCCAAATTCGTATGCGCCCCTTCTAGCGGTTCGGGGAAAATCTCATCGATTATACCAAGCCGAAGCAGTTCATCCGCCGTAATCTTCAATGAGACCGCTGCTTCTTCCCACTTGCCTGCGTCTTTCCAGAGAATCGATGCACAGCCTTCCGGACTGATAACTGAGTAGTATGCATTCTCCAGCATAAACAGCCGGTCACTTACGCCGATCCCAAGCGCACCACCACTGCCGCCTTCACCAATTACCACACTAAGGACAATCGTCCGAAGCCCGGCCATCTCGAGCAGATTGCGAGCAATCGCCTCCGCAACCCCACGCTCTTCCGCTTCAAGTCCTGGATACGCTCCCGGTGTATCAATAAACGTAATGATCGGACGACCAAACTTTTCGGCCTGCTTCATCAGGCGCAGCGCCTTCCGGTATCCTTCCGGCTGTGACATCCCGAAGTTACGCATAATTTTATCGCGCGTTCCCCGTCCTTTCTCATGCCCGATAATCGTCACCGGAAGACCCTGGAATGTGGCAAGCCCGGTAATGAGTGAAGCGTCATTCCCATACAGGCGATCGCCCTTGAGTTCGATAAAATCAGGGAACAAATAGTTAATATAATCGCTTGTCAGTGGTCGCTCCGGATGGCGCGACAGCCTCACCCGTTCTCCGGCTGAGCGGGGCGTTATGCTGACAGGCGGAGAGCTGGTTGACTTCTCAACTTCCATACGCTTCCCATTCCTTCGGTTTCCGGTGCAGGGCCACAAAGCGGGCAAGCGTCTCTCGCATCTGCTTACGTGGCACGATTGCATCAAGCATGCCATGCTCAAGCAGAAATTCAGCGCTCTGGAAGCCATCCGGTAATTTTTGTTTGATCGTCTGTTCAATGACGCGCCGCCCGGCAAACCCAATCAGCGCCCCTGGCTCCGACAAAATAATATCTCCAAGCATCGCATAGCTTGCCGTTACACCGCCGGTCGTCGGATGTGTGAGAATCGAGATGTAGAGAAGTCCAGCCGCACTGTGGCGCTGTAGAGCGGCACTCGTCTTCGCCATCTGCATAAGCGACAGCACGCCTTCCTGCATGCGGGCACCTCCTGAAGCAGAAAAGATGAAGACAGGTACCTGTTCTCTAGTTGCTCCTTCAATCGCACGTGTGATTTTCTCTCCGATCGATGACCCCATACTTCCCATCATAAATAGTGGCTCCATTACCGCTACTACTACTCGCTGCCCATGCAGTGTACCTATGCCAGTAATAACCCCTTCATTTACTCCGCTTGTAAGCGTTGCCTTTTGCAACTTATCATCATAGCCTTTGAAATCAAGCGGATTCTTGCTTGTGATCCCTGCGTCCCACTCGGTAAAACTGCCCGGGTCCAGCAATGTTTTAATGCGGTTTTTAGCCGTTAGCCGGAATTGAAATCCGCATTCACACGTATACACTTCCTCTACAAGCCGTGATTTCTGATACAGCTTGTGACAAGTCGGACAGACGATAACCTGCGGAGGTCGTGTTGTGACCTCCGCAAGCTTGTGGAAACGAAAGGGGGTAGTTGTAGACTGCATTCGTCATGCCCCCTCGGAGACGTATGATTTTTCGACTAACTCCTTATATAGTTGAACAATTTCTTCGGCCGTCGCCAGGCGCGGATTGTTGCCCGGACTGCCACTTTCAAGCGCGTCATGTGCCATTTTAGGCGCTGCTTCCATAAACTTCTCTGGATCGACGTTCAGTTGCTTGAGCGTCGGCAGTTGCAGGGCCGCACACAGCTGTTCTGCCATTTCTACTGCTAGCTCTGCCGCCTCTTCATCAGACATGCCCGTTGTATCCGCTCCCATAGCACGGGCAATATCAGCAAACCGTGATACCGCAGCAGGCATGGAATAGCGCATGACACCAGGAAGCAGAATCGCATTCGAAATTCCATGTGGTACATGGAACAGGGCACCAATCGGACGTGACATCCCATGCACAAGTGCTACGGATGCGTTGCTGAACGCAAGTCCTGCTTCCATAGCACCGATCAGCACTTCTTCTCGCGCTTCCATGTCTTTTCCATTCAGCCAGGCACGCTCCAAATTCGGATAGATGCGGCGAATGGCTGATAGCGCCATCGAATCAGTAAGAGGCTGCTGTTTGCGCGAAATGTACGCTTCAATTGCATGTGTCAACGCATCTACTCCGGTCCCAGCTGTTACACCCCTTGGACAACTTACCGTAAGTTCCGGATCAAGAATCGCCACACGCGGAACAAGAAAGCGGCTTGCGATCATCATTTTGACATCGGTTTCTTCATCTGTGATAACCGTTACACGCGTTACTTCTGATCCAGTTCCCGCTGTCGTCGGAATGGCGATGATCGGCAGACCCGGTGCCGGCACTTTTTCCATACCCATATATTGAGACATTGGCGACTGATTGTTATACATCATCGAGATCGCTTTAGCTGTATCAATGGCGCTGCCGCCCCCGATAGCCACGAGTACTTCGCAATTTTCTTCTTCACAGAGTGCAAGCCCACGGTTGACTTCACTCAAGGTTGGTTCGCCGGAAATATCAGAGAAAACAGCGACTTTCATTCCGGCTTTTTTCAACACTTTTTCAAGCGGTTTGGTTATGCCCAGATCAGCGAGAATGCGATCTGTTATAATCAGCGCATGCATGCCATAGCGCAGCGCATATTCTCCTGTTTTTTGAAGCGAGCCGGCACCTGTTACAATAACTTCCGGCGACAGAAACTGATGAATCGACATGTATGTGCCCACCTTTTCTTGTTTGTTTTTATCTCATTTCCGTTCCGCAGGATACATTCAAGGACTGCCCTGTCATACTTGCAGAATCGTCGCATGCAAGGAATAGTGCCACTTTGCCAACTTCATCTTCTGTCGGAATACGACGAAGTGCTGCCATACGGAGCATTTTGTCCTGGATAACTTCCCATGGCACATTGCGGATTTCGGCACGCTTCTGCCATACACGCTCAATGCGAGGTCCCTGTACCGGGCCCGGACAGATGCAGTTGACGCGAATGTTGTGTTTTCCAAGCTCAGCCGCCACGCTCTGTGTGAAGCCGATCATCCCCCACTTCGCTACTGCGTATGGAGAACGGTATGGATAGGCACGTTTGCCGAAGATCGAGGATACATTGATGATGTTACCGGAGTTCTGTGGAATCATCAGTTTCGCTGCTTCTTTCGTGCAAAGGAATGAACCTGTAATATCAATATTCAGCGTCGTATTCCAATCTTCGAGCGACAGCTCTGCAACAGATCCTGTTGGGCCGGAGATGCCTGCATTATTGACGAGAATGTCGACGCGACCAAAACGCTCGATTGTTTTTTCAAACAGATTTTTGCAGTCGCTTTCACTGGCCACATCTGTCGCAACGCTTAGTACGTCCGCGCCCAGATCTTCAATTTCTTTATGAACTTTGGCCATGGTTTCTTCATTGCGGGCTGCAAGCACAACTTTTGCGCCTTCTGCAATGTAGGACAGCGCAATCGCACGGCCTAGACCTCCATTGCCGCCTGTAATCACTGTAACTTTATCCTGCAGTTTCTTCCCCCCGCTTACTGCTGGCTGTGTGCCTGTCGTTGCCTGATTTTGAGCCGTGCTGTTTGTCATGTTAACCTCTCCTTTGAATTGTATTGATACAGATTGTTTAATCTCTCTTGTGTTATATAATAATCAGGTAAAACTTGTCTGTCAACAAAAAATTCTGAATAATTTTTTTATAGTGAAAAACAAAAAAAAGACACAGACACGGTTCGTCTGTATCGTTTATTTACGAGTTAAAAGCGAAGTATTGATTCGCTGTTTGAGCTTCTTTTGTGCTGTACCTGCTGGCAATACAGCGAATTCCAAGTGTGTTCTCTTTTTAGTCTGATTCATAAAATTCCCTCCGCTCATTTGTATTAATACAGATCTAAAAACATCCTCTTGTGTTATATAATAATACCGTTCTCAGAAAACGTCAACAAAAATTCTGAAAAAATAAAAAAAGGGCATGCGATGAATTCGCTGCCCTCTTTTTATTTTTATTCTTGCTCTTTCCACATATCATTTAATTTTTCATATGTGGCCGGATATTTAGCCTGGTAGTGCAAGAACGATGGGATCGGATAACGTACTCCGCCTCGATGTGTACCTGCAAATCCTTCCATGACATCGCTTGCCATACGATATGGGAAAGAGAATGCCATTTCATGATCATATGTCTGACCGAACACTCGATCACCGTAGCACGGCAAAATAACCTGCGCACTGTCCGCCTGCATGGTGCGGATAATTAACTCTGCACAGTCAGCACGTGCCGAGAATTCGGACGTAATCGCTCCACCTGTTTTGTAAAGAGAAACGGCTACCATTCGCATTACCTGGGCCGAGTTACCATATACCACTACGACATCCGGCTCGAACTCTGCACGGTTTAGCGGGCTGACTACAATCGTTCCACTCTCTTCTTTTGTAAACTTCGGAACTGCCGCTTCAGACAGCTCTCCACATGCTTGTGTTTCTGCATACATCCCGTGTGCCAGATTCCCTTTCGTATAAAATTCAAGCGGCTCTTCAAAGTGAAAAACAGCTTTTGCAATCGGACAGGATACATCTTCTCCTCCCAGTGCAATCGCCCAGCCGTAGCGGCGTGACATGGTAATAGCTTGGCAAATGCTCAGCTGTACATGCAGATCACGCAGTGGACGCTTTGCCTTTGCCGAAACCTCTTCACCTGGTCGTAATACCCGAATCGCCAATGGAAATGTATCAGGACGAACATGCTTTTCAATTTCGTTGTGTAGCAGAACACGTTGTTCTTGCCCGGAAGTCTGGATTGTTTCGCTCATTTTTTCCCCTTCTTTTCTGTATAAAGTAGTAATTATTCAATATTTCGTAATATTCTATACAATAAATGAAAACCCTTTCTTTTTTGCGAATGTTTCTTTGTTTACCCGCTTTCTTGCAATTATCGCCCACTCTCTTCAGAATAAGAGAAGAAAAGGAAGGTGGATACTTGTGACTGATTGGGATGTAATTGTAATTGGAGGCGGTCCAGCAGGGCTTATGGCCTCTGTGGCAGCGGCTGCGCAGAATGCCCGTGTACTGCTTATTGATAAGGGAGACAAGCTAGGCCGCAAGCTAATGATCTCGGGCGGTGGACGCTGCAATGTGACGAACGCCAAACCCCTGGAAGAATTGATGAAAAACATCCCAGGCAATGGCCGATTTTTATTCGGTGCGCTATCCCGCTTTAACAATACACACATTATAGAGTTTTTTACCGGACTTGGCATTGCGCTAAAAGAAGAAGACCGGGGCCGGATGTTTCCCGCAAGCGATAAAGCCAAAAGCGTAGTGGACGCTCTGCTCGGCGATATCCGTCGCCTTGGTGTTACTATCCGGACGAATGAAGCGGTGGAATGTCTGTTGTTCGATGATGAATCTGTCACCGGTGTACAGCTTCGTACAGGTGAAATTATACAAGCTAGCGCCGTGATTGTAGCTGCGGGCGGTGCTTCTGTTCCGGCAACTGGCTCTACGGGAGATGCGTATCCGTGGGCAGAAGAAGCCGGGCACGTCATTACAGAGCTGTTCCCAACCGCTGTCCCTCTCACAGCCGATAATCCTTATATCAAAGAAGCAAAGCTACAGGGGCTCTCTCTGCAAAATATCGAACTTACGCTATGGAATCCGAAAGGAAAAAAAATATGCGTTGAAGAAGGCGACATGCTGTTCACCCACTTCGGTATTTCCGGTCCAGCAGCGCTTAGGGTCAGCCACTATGTTTCTGTTACACAACGCAAGTTTGGGTCTATCCCATTATCTGTAACAATTGATATAATACCGGAAAAAAGCATCTCAGAGATTGAACAAGAAACACTGGCTCTCATGCAGGCAGAGCCAAAGAAAGCAGTTAAGAATGTTCTGCGTACGTATGTGCCTGAGCGTCTGCTGCGTACGATACTAGAAGAATGCGGCATCAGCGAAGATACAACATACGCACACATTAGTCGTACGACCTGGACAGAATTCGCACGTTTATTCAAGCAGTTCCCCGTACAGGTTACCGGCACACTGCCACTTGAGCAAGCTACAGTCACTGGAGGAGGTGTCAGCATCAAGGAAATCGACCCGAAAAGCATGCAGTCCAAACGCAAGATAGGCCTCTTCTTCGCAGGGGAAGTGCTTGACGTGCACGCGCATACGGGCGGATATAACATCACGGTCGCTTTTACAACAGGTCATGCCGCAGGCTATGCTGCCGCACATCAAGCCCTTGGAGTGGAGGATCACTTTGTTCCGCTAAAACAAAAAGACAAGGGGCGCTGATGAGATGAAAGCAAGAGTAAAAGAAATGCTACGGCAAAATGAGCTGTTTCGCGTACTTCCAGAAGCAATCATAACGGAGATTGTTGATTCTTCTACAATTGTTTCTTTTCCAAAAAATCATTTTGTCATTCATGAGCGCGACCGTGACAACGACCTGTTTTTCTTGATTACAGGGCTAGCTAAAAATACAGTGATGACAGATGACGGGGAAGAATTTGCCGTTCGCTTCTACCATCCAGGTGAACTCGCAGGTCTGATTAATACACTCGCAGAAGACTCATCCCGCTTTTCTGTCCAGACAGTGGAAGACTGCGAGTTCCTGATGATTGCCAAGCCACTGTTTAATCGACTGATCCATGAGCAGGCGCTGTTTGCTGAACAACTGACACATGATATCAGTCGACGCTTGCAGCATATGTATCAGGCGCTTGCCGCTGAGACATCCGAGCACCATCATGGGCTCGAAACGTATCCATACCGCAAGCGTGTAGGCGAGATGATGGATCATACCCTTACATCTGTTCTGCCAGAAACCAGCATCGTAGAAGTGGCTTCCGCGATGCTAGATGAAAAAGTAAGCTCAGTACTCATCATGGAGAAAGAAGCGCTTCTCGGCATCATCACCGAACGCGACTTAATCAAGCTGATTCCTTCTCACACCACCATACCCACTCGTCAGGCACGCGACATTATGACAGAGAATGTTATTACGGTGGAAGATGACGCCTTTTTCTATGAGGCAATGCTTCTTATGATGAAACATCAGGTCAAACACCTGCCGGTCGTATCGGCAGGCAAAGTCGAAGGTGTCATCACACTGCGAAAGCTATCCGACTTTCGCGGGCAATCTGTACTTGGCATGGTGAAAACGATTGACCAAGCTGATACAGTTGAGAAGCTTGCGGAGCATCATACGAATATTACTGCCTTTCTGGACCGCATGATGAAAGAAGGGGCGGCTGCTCATGAGATTTGTACCATCATCACCGAACTGAATGACCGTGTGCTTCGCCGAATTATCGAGCTTTCTGAGCAGGCTATGGTTGAAGCGGGGCTCGGCACCCCACCGACTGATTACTGCTGGATTACAATGGGAAGCGAAGGCCGCAAAGAACAGACCCTCAGCACCGATCAGGACAACGGCATTATTTATCCAGATATTGATAATGACATTCATCTTGCTGAAGTAGACACCTATTTCGCCGCCCTTGCTGAAAAAATTGTAGCAGGACTCGAACAGTGCGGCTTCCCTCGCTGCAAAGGGGATGTGATGGCAACCAACAAAAAATGGCGTAAATCACTGGCCGAGTGGAAGTATATGATCGAAGCCTGGTTCAATCACATGCAGGGAGAAGAAATTCGGATGTTCACCATTTTCCTGGACTTCCGCCCAGTCTATGGACAGGCGAAGCTCGCTCATGAACTGCGCCAATATTTTATGATACGCAAAAAGAATTTTCCTTTTATGTACAATCTACTTGCCGAAGATGATGCGTCATGTGGTGTACCGCTTGGTATGTTTGGACGCATCGTGTACGACAAGAAAATCAAAGATGGGATTGATATAAAAGGAGGCGCACTTGTCCATTTTGTGAATGCTATGCGCTTGCTCGCAATCTTTGAAAATGTTGAAGCTGTCTCGACACTTGAAAGGCTCACAGCACTCACCAGCAAAGGAACATTTACAAAGGAAGAAGAGGACGAAGTACTCGACTCCTTCAATACACTTCTCCATTTTCGGATTCGGGAAAACATGCGTCAACTACAATCCGGAATACCGCTTTCCAATGAGCTGCATGTCGCAGTTCTGCCGAAAAACGAACAGATTCGACTAAAGAAAGCGCTTAATACAGCTAAATGGCTGCAACAAAAGCTTATTCGCCAGTTCCAGGTACGCGGCATCCGAATTTAATAGGCATCATTCACACAACCGTATCATTCTTAAAAAATGATACGGTTTTTTGTCAAGTACGTTTGTCCAAAAAAAGTTCTTGCAAATTTTCTAAAATATTCTAATATTTAAATAGATAGCGCTTACATTAATTTGAAAACGCTTTTTTTTGAGGGGGTGGCATTGTCGCACTGTTTTGCTCGTACACATGTACAGTAACCATACTATATTGATTGGAGTGAAAAGAATGGCTGGTTTTGCAAAAAGCAACTCTTCGACACCAGGAGGCTCCCACGGAAAAAAAGTAAACTACAGCGCGATCGTACAGTCTGCAAAATTTAAGCAATTAATGACTACCAAGCGCAATTTCATCGTTCCTATCTGCATTTTTTTCTTTACGTTTTACTACGTCCTGCCTATTATGACCTCATACAGCAAAGTACTTAACACCCCGGCAATCGGTTCTATTACATGGGCATGGGTATATGCTTTTGCACAATTCATCATGACCTGGTCGCTCTGCATGATCTACTCCAGTAAAGCTACCTCCTTTGACAAAATTGCAGATGAAATCATTGAAGAAAACAAGGGAGGAAAATAATCAATGAATACAACAGCATTTATATTCTTCCTTCTCATCGTAGGGGCAACTCTCCTGATCACATACTACGCCTCTAAAAGAACGAATTCAACAAGTGAGTTCTATACAGCAGGCGGCGGCCTGACCGGATGGCAGAACGGACTTGCCATTGCCGGTGACTATATGTCAGCTGCCTCATTCCTCGGAATCGCTGGCTCAATCGCCCTGTCTGGATTTGACGGCTTCTTCTTTAGTATTGGTTATCTCGTGGCGTATCTCGTTGTTCTCTACGTTGTAGCCGAACCGCTGCGTAACCTTGGTAAGTATACGATGGCTGATATGATTGCAGCCCGTTTTGACAACAGTAAAGTTCGTGGTGTTGCCGCGCTTAGCACGATTACCATTTCTACTTTTTATATGATTGCTCAGCTCGTTGGAGCAGGTGCACTTATTAAACTTCTTCTTGGTCTTGACTATACGACATCCGTTCTAATTGTTGGTACACTGATGACTGTGTATGTAATCTTCGGCGGCATGACTGCAACGAGCTGGGTGCAGATCGTTAAAGCCGTTCTGCTCATGATCGGTACATTCATCATTTCCGTTATGGTATTTGCGAAGTTCAACTTTAGCTTCGTTGAGATGTTCAACCATATGAAAGAAGCAACACCGCTCGGCGAAGCTTATCTAAATCCAGGCGTAAAATACAAAAACGGTCTTGATACAATTTCAATCAACATCGCACTTGTACTTGGCACAGCTGGTCTCCCGCACATCCTCATTCGCTTCTTCACGGTTAAGGATGCGCAGACGGCACGCAAATCCGTTGTATACGCAACATGGTTGATCGGTTTCTTCTATATCATGACGATCTTCCTTGGCTTCGGTGCAGCTGCATTCGTAGGTAAAGAGGCGATCATGAAAGCAAATGCAGCTGGTAACATGGCAGCTCCTCTGCTTGCACAGTCACTCGGTGGCGACTTGCTGATGGCTTTCGTCGCAGCGGTAGCATTCGCAACGATTCTTGCAGTAGTAGCAGGTCTTGTACTGACAGCAGCCTCCGCTTTTGCCCACGACTTCTATAGTCATATTCTGCGCAAAGGCCAGGCAACCGAAAAGGAACAAATGGTAGCAGCTCGCTGGGCTTCCGTCGGTGTATCCGTTCTCTCTGTTATTCTTGCCCTAGGTGCACAAAAAATGAACGTAGCGTTCCTCGTATCTCTTGCATTCTGTGTAGCAGCAAGTTCCAATCTGCCCGTTATCATCTACACAATTTTCTGGCGTCGCTTTAATACAGCAGGAGCTGTCACAGGGATGTTCGTAGGGCTCTTCACTGCCCTTATACTTGTAGCCGTAAGTCCGAACGTATTCGGTCCTTCAGGCAAAGCGATCTTTGAAGGTACTCCGCTGATCAGTCTGACTAATCCTGCTCTCATTTCTGTACCAGTCGGCTTCCTTGCCGCCTATCTCGGCACATTCCTTGGACGCCGTGAGAGCGATGAGAAATTTGATGAAGTGCTTGTTAAAGCCAATACAGGCATGAAAGACAGTGCATAAAATTTTGTGAGATGGGGAAGTATACTAATGAACCTACTCCCCTTTGAAATTGCAACTGACTCTCACACCTTTATTCCCTTACTTGGGGGCGCATTGTACATCAATGCGTCTCTTTTTTTTGCACGAAAAAACAGCTGCGTTTTTGCAGCTGTTTTCTTGTTTTTATCGCTATGCTAGTCCAATCCGTACCGTTCTACAGCAAGGTCATATGCCTGAGCGGCCAGTTCGCTTGCTTCTTCATAACGTACAGCACGAAATGCAGTTTCAGAAGCTTTGAGAAGCTTGCCAATCTCCGGATCTTTGCGACGAAAGCGATTCGTCCGTTGAACTTTATCTTCTGTCTCCCGTACATCTCGTACCATTTCAGCAGCCTGCTCAAGCGCATTTTCTACCTGCCCCTTGGCCTGCTTTAGTAGCATCTCAGCTTTTTGGATATTAAGTGGGCTTTCTGCGAGTGCACCTTCGACGGAAGCAATAGCCTGACGACAATGATGCAGGCTGTCAGCTACGTAGGACGGAATAGCGGGAAGATACAACCGCTTCAGTTGCTGCTCCACGCGTGCAACGCTTGCACGTAGATCTTTGACTTCCGCAAGGGCTGCCGTCTCTCCTTTACGAAATTCGTTCAGTTCCTTCATAATCAGTTCTCGTCGTTCCATGATTTCCGTTACTCGCTCTGCTACCTGCGTAAGCATCTGAGAATGGCGTTCATATGCTTCTGGAACTTCCGCTGCAGCGATTTGCTCAAGCGCATCTTCTGCATCAGCTACCAGCACCGGAATCTGCTGATAGTAGCGGAACGCTTCGCCCTCTTCCACCTGATAGCGTTGCGCGAGGTCCTCTAGTTCCTCCGCGAGAAACTGTTCGTCCTGCCGCAGTACCATCACATAATGTGGCAGTTCAGTCATATACTGACGATAACGATGGCGGCTCGTAACGATCTCTTCCATCGTCTGATACACAGCTTCAATATCTTCTCGCACTTTTCCAATCTGTTCTTCTGTTTCTTCAATTTTACCTTCTTCAAATAACTGTGGAAGAATCTCCGCTTTACCCCGAATTTTGATAAGGCGAGCTAAGAAGAACTCTTCTCCAGATGTGTATCCACCTGTTACCATTTCTTTCGCGTCTTCATCCAGCTGGCGAATTTCCTGATCAATATCTTTCATAATCGCCTGGCGAATCAGTGGCATCTTCTCTAGTTCTTCCGACATCTCGATCAGATTGTCACGTACCTGCTGCAGCAGATCGCGCGCCACATGAAAGTCTCCCTTTTCTTCCGACTCCTTGATCTCTCCTGTCTCTCGATCCAACTGATTCAGTCGTTCTTTCAACGTATGGAATGAAACATTGTACTGGATTTTCAGTTCGCTAAAGCGCCGTTCAACTTTCTGACGCATATCATTCGTTTCTTCTTTAAAACTTGAAACGTCCTGCAGTGTTTCTTTCAAATTCTCAAGGCGAATGTGCAGCTTCTCCAAATCGGATTCGATATGCATAAGTTTTCCACGCGCTTCTGTGAGAATATCGCGACTGCGCCGAAAACGGAACTGAGATGCCATTTCTTCCGCATCCGCAAGAATAAGTTCTACGTCTACAATGGCGTCTTTTTTGAGATCATCTAACGATGTTAAAATTGCCAGGTACTTCTCTTTAATTCGCCCCGGTTCTTTCTTCCATGACGGGTCTACCGTAAACAAGTTCAACTGCTCCGATGTACGAATACGCCATTCATCAGTCTCATCAATCTCTTTTAATGTACGCTTGCGCAGTGTAAAGGCAATAATTAGCCCAATCCCAAATACTGCGACCAATGCCAGTCCGGCAAGCAGCCAGACCGGGAACGCTTCTACATTTTGCGGAGCGTTAGCTGCTGCTGTTTGTGCTACTATTTCTGTCGGTTTTGCATCTTTTACATCAGTGTCTATCGACTGAACAAATGACAAAACCCCCTTCATCACCGCGCCCTGCTTGGCATATGGCGTGAAGAAATTGTCTGCTTTACGCGTCACCACTTCCTCGGTAATGCCCCGCTCTGTAAAGTATTTGCCACTAACCGCCGCTATTTTTTTATCATTAAACGATACTACAATCACCATCGTTGTATCGTTGATCGTAAATTTACTCGGAAGCTGCTGTGCATACTGTGTGAGTGTAAGGGGCTTCGGGTCTGTAATAATAAGCAACTTATAGGTCTGGGCAAGATCAGCAGCGACTTTGGTAAATTCCTTCTTTTCATCGACTTTTAGTAGATTTTGTGTATCAATAACAGATTTGCTGATCGAAGGGGGGAATCCTTCTGCCCAAACGACAGGCGGACACAGTACTGTCATACACAGCACCACAATAACAAAGGTAAAACGGGACATGCGTCGTCCGGCGTCTCTCATCATGCTATACTCCTTTGGCCTTAATCAAACTGTACTCTTTACTAAATTAGGTGCAAATGATAAAATTCCTGCTTTTCTCTCCTTTTTCTGCAAAAAACCTACCGGGAAGAGGCCGCTGGTGTCAAAATCTGCCGTACAACTGTATACACCTGCTGTACGGTCTGCTGAATGAACTGTTCTTCAAGTGGTTCTATATAAAACACCTCTCGCACAATCTGAGGATATGTATAGGGAAATCCAGCTATCGCAAACAAACAAATAATTACATGGTCCACATCAGTCAGCTCGAATTCCCCGGTCTCCATCCCCTCTTCCAGAACGGAAACAAAATAATGTTTTAGACGTGTCAAATATGTACTCATAACTTCTCGACCAAGCATAGACTCCACAGACAGCTCCCGCTGAATAAGACGAGTCGTCTGATTCATCTCACTTTGAAACCGGATATGCGCCTCAATCATACGATACAGTTGCACATCCATCCTGCCTTGCTCGTCACAAGATTTACAGGCATCCATGCGAGCGAAAAGCAATTCATAATATTCCATCATGATCGCTTCAAGCAAACCTTGTTTATGTTTAAAATAATAAGAGATCAGCGCTACGTTCACATCTGCCGCACATGCAATCTGCCGCACGGTTGTCCGGTCAAATCCCTGCGAATCAAACAGCGCAGCCGCTGCGTCAACTATTTTCTGCTTCGTGTGCTTCGGTGAACGTTTCATAGCCTGTCCCCCTTAAAAAAACCTTGCGTCTATGACAGCAAGGTTGGTTCTTTCTTCTTTTTCAGGTAACGAAGTCCAAGGACAAACAGAACCAGACCAATGATAATGATTATCAACTTTCCTTTATGGTGCTCCCAATGAATTAAATAATGACCAAGAAACGATTCAAAAAGTACAGCTGGAACTTTCCCAATCAGAGTAGCCAACACGAACCAGATGATCGGAATCTTAGAAATCCCAGCCGCCGTATTAATGACACTGGACGGAAGAATCGGAACCCAGCGTGCCAGAAGAATAATTAAAAATCCGCGCGTTTCTGCGTGGCGGTTCAAGTTTTTTAGAAAAGAGTGATGACCGATCTTCTTCTCAGCCCAGTCGTGCGCAGCATAACGAGCCAGAAAAAAGTTAGCCAACGCAGCAGCAACCGCTCCTACCCAATTAACCAAAAATCCGGTCCACAGTCCGAACGCCATGACATTCGCACCGGCTAGCAGCACAAAGGGAACGATCGGGAAAAAAGTCTGGATAACAACCGCGAGAATCGCAATCAAATACGCGACCCAACCGTACGATTGAATATACTCAGCCACTTGCTTTACATGTCCTGTACGTACGAGATGTCCAAGCTCTGTCTGCATGACAAAGTAAATCATGATAGCCAAAAAAAGGACAGAAAAAATAATACGCTTCAATTGGCTGCCTCCTGTTTTCACATGCTTATTATCTTGCCTATTATACCACAAATCGACAAAAAAACCTCTCTTATAACGAGAGGCCCATAAAAAAACATCGTTTTTTTCGACTATTTCCCTTGATTTTTGTAACGGATGATTCCATCGCACTCTACACGCTGTACCCTCTCATTTCTCTCCAGCAAATCCAGATGGCCGAGTATCTCAGAAAATGTGAGTGGCATCTCTTTTTTATACACTTTCGGAAACAGGTGTGCTGACAGTTCAAAAACCGTTAGCGGACCCTCTGCTAAAAGCATTGCAATACGAGTAGCTCGTTCCTCCTGACGCTGCAGGCGAAATTGAATCAGCCCTCGTGGATCGTCAATCTCGCTTCCATGTGCAGACAGCATCCGCTTTATGGGCATTGACGCTATGCGGTAGAGCGTGTCACGATACACAAGCAGCGGTTTTGGACGTTCCGCTTCTCTTACCAGTGCTGGCTCGATAAAAGCATTCGACGAAATCTCTTTAATTAAAAAATCTCCCGATAGCATCAGGCCATCTGCCTCGCAATACAAAGCAATATGGTTCTGCGTATGTCCTGGTGTGTACACAGTCCGCCAGTCTGGATGTCCCGGAAGCCCGTCTCCGTCTGCGAGCGTTCCGTGTATAAGAGCAGGGTCAGCATACATATCCATCATCTCTTGAAAACGCTCCACAGTAGTCAGCATCTCTTCTGGTACCCCGTTCTCCCGATATAACCGGCGAAAAAACTCATGATGCCAGTCCATAAATTCCGGGTCTCGTTCTATATAGGGAATGGCACCTTCATGTGCTAAAATCGAAGCACCGGATTTTTCTGCAACAAACGCAGCCAATCCGCTATGGTCTACATGCTGATGGGTCAATACAATACGGGCAATGTCCCCAAAGCCAAACTTATGTGTCTGCATGAATCTTTCTATACAAATGAGAGCATCCGGAGTTTTCGGACCGGTATCTACGAGCGTCCAGCCGTCTTCTCCTTTCAGCCAAAAGATATGAACCGGACCCACATTGAATGGTGTCGGAATGGTAAGGTGCTCAAGAACACTAGGTATACTGCCCACTCTTATTCCCCCCTTAAATTGACTGAATAGTCATTCATATTATATGATAAATAAAGCTTCCGCACTCGGAAGCTTTATTTATTCATTTCATCCGCTTCACACATACGATTGCGACCGCTGCGCTTTGCACGGTACAATGCTTCATCTGCTTTCTGGAATAGTATTTCCACATCAAGCTCACTACTGTCTCGCGACCAGACCGCAATTCCTCCTGAAATCGTGACTTTTGGTGTTGTCTCATTCATGACATTTACACGCAGACGCCCTGCAACCTGTCTCGCAATATCACCTCCGACACGCGGCAAATATATCGCCATTTCTTCCCCGCCCCAGCGAGCTGCTATATCAGACAGACGAATTGAATTGTTCAACACATCCGCTACCTGAATGAGAATCTCATCTCCTGTCTGATGACCATATGTATCATTGACATTTTTAAAATGATCGACATCAATCAGAATCAGAGCACCGCAGGCATCCCGCTGATACGATTGGCGAATGATATCATACAAATATTTACGGCTATATAAGCCTGTCAGATTATCTGTGATCACCATACGTTCGACTTCTGCATGGAGAGATGCATTCGTTACGGCAACTTTAACATGACGTGCAAGCATCTGTAGGCGTTTAAAATCATCAAAGGTATAGCGGTTTGGCTCAGAATCTGTAAGCACAATTGCCCCTTCTACCTTATTGTTATCAATGAAAGGAACCGCCATAAGAGACCGACAGGAAAATAACGATACAATTTCATCCATACCACTAGCATCCGCGAGCAGAAGAGACTCTTTATTGAGAAGCAGATCACGCAGGCGACAGTCTTCTTTAATTTCGAAAACATTGTCCTCTTGCTTGTCAGTTGAAGCCTGGATAATAAATCGGGGACTGTCATCGACGCGAGATAGAATACAGCAATGTTCAGCGCGAAACGTCTCGGTGAGTTTATGAATAATGGAAGCAAGCAAATCATCTAACCGAATGTTTTTGTTAAGCTGACTGGTCATTTCGTCAATTAATAGGAGTTCTTTAATAAGATTTTGAGACTGCTGGTACAGCTGCGCATTCTCAAACGCGCTTCCGGCCGTATCCGCAAGCATCGTGATGTATTCAATTTCTCTTGGATGAAGAGAAAGCGATTCATTCGTGTACAGCTCAATAACCCCATATATCCCCTGTTTTCCCCGCAGCGGAGAAGCTAAGGTCAGTGCTCGTTCCCCTTGTGACTGCACAAGCATCGTACGACCTTCCATAAAAGCCCGTGAACTGATATCATTCACATCGAACGTAAACTGCTTAACCGGAAGTTTGGAAAATGTATCGTGCGACAGCCACAAATCGACCTGCATTTTCGGATACAGCTTTTTCGTATTTTTAATTACGGCATCTAGTACATCCTCTACATTAATAGAGGAGTGGATTTTCTTCGTTACCTCAAACAGAAGCGTGCGCTTTTGCTCGTCCCTTTCAAGGCGCATATACATCATGGCATTGTACACGGCCAAACTCAAATCTTTGGCAAAGCGCTCTACAAACAACTTCTCCCGCTCTGAAATCGACTGTCCTTTGGAACGAAGGACAGCAATCACACCAATAATTTGATCACCATGCCGAAGCGGAGAAATAACATAGCTTTCTTCAAAAACATCCGGATTGTCAAGAAGAGTTAGAATATTCGAATTTTCATTCGTGAGCTGCGTTCGCTTACTGGTAAACAGGCTCGTAATCTGTTTATACACTGTATGAATATCGCGCATCATATGATAATCCCGGCGCCGAATTCTCTTCTTGCTGGCAATCCAGTGTGGCGATATATCCTGCTCAGCATCATATACCATTACCAGACACTCTGTCTGATCTAGACTTGCAGCAAGTCTTTCTGAAATAGTTTCCATAATACAATCCAAGTGCAGCGTTTCATTAACCGCTTTTAAGCAAGCAGAAATGCTTTTGGCTACGTATTGTTCCTGTACAAGGCGAAATACGGAAGCAAACCCCTGCACAAATGAAAGCCCGCACTTTGAATCAACCGCATTAGAAAAAATCACCCCTACATAGCCCGGAAACCATACATCTTCTAAAACCGGAACACAGATTGTACAGTTCCCATCCAACTCCTCGATATATGGTTCCGTTGCTAGAACCGGATACGATTTCTCTAACGAGCAGAGAGTATCTCCTATTCTACGACCTGCAATCGTACGTCCCTTCCCATCTACTACGAACAGCCAGCCTGCATCAGCAGGGAACGATGAAGCAGAAAGAAACGATTGACTGTTCCGAAATACATCCATTAGGTACCTGGCATAAAATGAATCTGCTATAACCTGCTTATATTCCACATGCACAAGATCATTATTCACAGTTCCGCCCTCTTTCTATCCCACTACGCTATGACTACTGTAAATGACTTCCATCATTAATCGTATGTACGATCCACGTATCTGCTCGATATTCTACATGGGTACATGCAGTATTCGTCCACCTTGTTTTTCCTGTTCCGTATTCTCCGCTGCTCATATGGTGTAGCAAAGCGTTAAGCATCCCGCCATGGCTTATCACAGCAAGGTGTTCAGATCTGTTCTCCTGAAGAATAGATTGCAAACAGTTCATTCCTCGCTGCTGCATGGATGTGAATGTCTCGATATTATAGCGGCGATTCTGTTCCGTCCATGTATTTACATCCGGTATTTCTGCCTGCACTTCTTCATATTTCTTGCCCTCCCATTCTCCATAGTTCCGTTCACGAAACTCATAGAAACGATGGAGAGGCAATCCAAGACATGCTGCGAGTGGTCGTGCTGTTTCGACTGCACGCTGCAGATCACTCACGCAAATTCGATCAATCGGAATGTGCTGTAGGTGTTCCGCAAGGCGAAGCGCCTGTTCTCTGCCTGCCTGATTAAGCGGAATATCGCTATGTCCCTGAATGCGGCGTGCTGCATTCCAATCGGTTTCCCCGTGTCTAATAAGATAAATGTGCGTACTTGAATGAGTGTTCATGAAACACTCCTTCCAACTTTTTTCCTATTTTAAATTATACGAAATATCCAATCAGGTTTCACGCATTATTTTACTGTACATATAAAAAAGCCTGGGGAACCAGGCTTTCCTGCCTATACCTTCTTTTGTTGCATCATGTCAAACACCTGCTGTACATCTTTATCACCGCGCCCGGATACATTTACAATAATCGTCTGTTCCGACGATAACGTCGGTGCAAGTTTCAACGCGTATGCTACCGCATGCGAGCTTTCAATTGCTGGAATAATTCCTTCAGCACGTGACAGCGTGTGAAAAGCAGCCAGAGCCTCCTGATCCTCGATTGCTACATAATCAGCTCGACCTATCGCTTTATAGTAACTGTGCTCTGGACCAACACCTGGGTAATCCAGTCCAGCTGCCACAGAATGGGTGGAAGCAATCTCGCCGTTCTCGTCTTTCATCATATAGCACTTGAAGCCGTGTAGAACGCCTGGTTCACCTGCACTCAGTGGAGCCGCATGGTCTCCAGTAGATAGCCCGCGTCCTCCAGGCTCTACGCCAACGATCTTGACATCACTGTCGTTAAAAAACGGTGCGAACAATCCGATTGCATTGCTACCGCCACCGACACATGCTACAACATAGTCCGGTAAGCGCCCTTCTTTCTCAAGATGCTGAGCACGCGCTTCCTGGCCGATAATGGACTGGAAGTGACGCACGATCGTCGGGTACGGATGCGGACCAACAGCAGAACCGAGCAAATAGAACGTATTCTCATAGTTTTGCGCATAGTCTGTGAGAGCTGCATCGACCGCTTCTTTCAGCGTCTGCGCTCCATCCTGCACAGCAACAACCTGAGCACCGAGAAGCTCCATCCTAAATACGTTCAACGCCTGTCGTTTGGCATCAACTGCTCCCATATATACCACACATTCCATTCCAAACATTGCACAGGCAGTAGCCGTTGCCACACCGTGTTGTCCGGCACCCGTCTCTGCGATGACACGCTTTACACCCATCCGCTTAGCCAGCAAAACCTGACCCATTACATTATTAATCTTATGAGCACCCGTGTGGTTCAAGTCCTCACGCTTCAGATAAATCTTCGCACCGCCGAGCTTCTCTGTCAGGCGCTCTGCATAATACAGCGGGTTCGGGCGACCTACGTATTCTTTCATATAGTAATTCAATTCTTCAATAAACTCCGGATCGTCCTTATACTGCTCGAACGCAACTTCTAAATGGTCAAGTGCCGCTTGAAGCGGTTCTGGCACGAAGCTGCCGCCAAATTCCCCAAAATACCCTTTTTTTGTTTCTACTTTGCTCATCTGTTCTGTCTCCTCTCAAACTATGCAATATGCTCGATCATATTGCCTATGATATGCTATGTTTGTTATTGTACTATATTTATACATATTTTTTTAGTGTTTTTTTGTTCATTTTTACCAAAATTCCTGCCAGGATACCCAGATTACTGCTACTGGCAACATAGAAAGGATTCGACTGTATTATGAACGCCCGCACATTTTTCACTTCACGAGCTGGACTCGCCAGCACCGCTGCTTTTGTCTGCCTGCTGTGGGGCAGCGCCTTTCCGTTTATTAAGCTCAGCTACCCGCTGCTTGATATTCGACCAAACGAGATGTCCGAACAAATCCTGTTTGCAGGCTACCGCTTTTTTCTCGCTTCGCTTATGCTGTGGCTCTTCCTGATTTTAACCAGACGCCCCCTTCGCATTACGCGCGCGGCGCTGCCCGCCCTGCTTCAAATCGGATTGTTTCAAACGACCTTGCAGTATGTGCTATTCTATATCGGGCTCAGTTACAGTACCGGTATTCAAGGCTCGATTATTAGTGGTTCCGCTACGTTTTTCTCTATTTTGCTTGCCCACTATTTGTATAGCAATGATCGGATGAACATGCGCCGCATCATCGGCCTCATGCTCGGTTTCGCAGGTGTACTGCTTGCAAGCGGCACAACAGGTGCACTGACCTTCTCCTTTGGCCTGGGCGAATTCGCTTTGCTCGCTTCTGCTTTTTGCAATGCGCTCGGTGGCATTCTGGCTAAAAATCGGGCGGCATCGTTTGACACCGTATATCTGACTACCTATCAGATGATGATCGGATCACTCTTTCTGCTCGGATTCGGAGCAATGGGCGCAGGAATTGCTCCGTTCCATTTCAACGGACAGGCACTCGTATACTTACTGTATCTGTCGTTCCTATCAGCAGCAGGATTTTCACTCTGGAATACGCTGCTATCCTATAATAAGGTTGGACGCGTATCGATATATTTTTTCTTAATCCCGGTATTTGGCGTGCTGCTATCAGCGCTTTTGCTGCACGAAGCCCTGCATAAGATTGTTTTCATCGCCCTTTTACTGGTCACAGCCGGAATTTACATTGTTAACCGTGAAAAAAGTTGACTTTTCTTTTCCAAACGATATAATATGGGTTATGCGCTTAATCAGGGTAGCAATGATTGCAGGTACAAACGTCTGGTCTTTTTCATAGCTTCCTCCCTTCAGGGCGAATCTGATTCGACTCCGAACGGAGCATGCGGCGGAAACGCTACCGTCCGAAGAGCATGGCGCCAAGTAAGGAACTAGCCAGGCGGAAGTAAACACCTGCTTAATCTTAACGCAAAGGGGAACGAATTATTATGGCACGTTATACTGGCCCACGCCACAAACTGGCTCGTCGTCTGGGTATCTCCCTCGACGGTACAGGCAAAGACATCAAACGCAACTTCCCACCGGGACAACATGGACATGGTCGCCGCAAAATGAGCGAATACGCGCTGCAGCTTGCTGAAAAGCAAAAACTGCGCCACATGTTTGGCATGATGGAAAAACAATTCCGCAGAACTTTTGACGATGCAGGTAGAATGTCAGGCGTACACGGCGAGAACTTCATGAAAATTCTCGAATCCCGTCTGGATAACCTCGTATATCGTCTTGGTTTCGCGACAACTCGTCCGGCTGCTCGTCAGCTGACTACACACGGCCATATCACAATTAACGGCAAGAAAGTGGACATCCCTTCTTACCGTGTAAAACCAGGTGATGTAATTGGTCTGCGTGAAAAAAGCCGCAACCTGACAATCGTGAAAGAAGCAATCGAAGCTCGTGTGTTCCTGCCGAACTTCTTAAGCTTTGATGAAGCGAAAGTCGAAGGTACATTCACTCGTCTTCCAGACCGTGAAGAAATGCCAGCTGAAATCAACGAAAAGCTGATCGTCGAGTACTATTCTCGCTAATAGGCCTTTCGATGTCACAATCTCACCGCTCCTGCGGTGGGATTTTTTCACCCCCAAACCTTTACGTTTACGTTAATGTTAAGGAGATGAATTATGGACTACAAAATCGAGGATGCAGCACGCAAAACCGGATTAACAAAACGTGCGCTCCGCTACTATGAGGAGCTTGGCCTAATCACTCCCTTTACTCGGAGTGACGGCGGCTACCGTATGTATACCGATGCGGACATTGAGCAAATTATGCATGTAAAGAACTTGCGCGATCTGCTCGGTGTATCGCTTTCAGAAATTAAAGAGTACGTTGATCTTGAGCAGCGCGCGGCCGCCCTACGAACGGTGTATTTCAACAAGAAAGACCAGAAAAAGGCAGAAGAATCCCTTCATTTTCTAACACAATTGGAGACAACGATTCGCAAACAACAGATGTTATTGAGACAGAAAATAGACAGTATGCAACAAATTTTGGAGACTTATGAAGAAAAACTGACACGAATTCATCTGAAAAAACAAGAGCTAGAATCTCTAACACGGAGGGAATAGTAATGAAGGTACAGCAAGCGAACTCATCTTCTCGTTCGATGTATATTACCATCTTTTCAACATTTCTTGCTTTTATGGGAATGGGGGTTGTCGATCCGATTCTACCAGTCATCGGTGAAGAAATTGGCGCTCTGCCATGGCAGGTAGAAATGCTCTTTACGGCTTATATTTTTACAATGGCCTTTACTATGATTCCAGCCGGAATTTCGGCTGGACGCTTTGGGGAAAAACGTATTATGATCATTGGGATGGCGATTGTTTCTTTATTCTCCTTGCTCTGTGCCCTGTCGCACACCATTCCAGAACTATCGTGGTTTCGGGCGGGCTGGGGCTTTGGGAACGCCATGTTTTTTGCTACAGCGATGACCCTTCTCATCGAGCTGTCACCTAATGCCGGACGGGCGGTTGGCTTTTTTGAAGCAGCGGTTGGTCTTGGAATGGCAGCAGGTCCGCTTGTCGGGGGACTGCTAGGCCAGATGAACTGGCGCTATCCGTTTGCCATCACCAGTCTACTTGTATTTTTCGCCTTCCTGCTCACGACATTTTTTGTCAAACAACTTCCACGTCCAGCTAACAAGAAAGTTCATGGATTGGCCGAGTTGGCACATCTGCTAAAGTATCGACCTTTCCTTATGGTGGCGCTGTCCGGGATGCTGTATTACTTCGGCTTCTTCACTGTGCTCGCCTACTCGCCGCTTATGCTTCATCTCTCTGTTGTGCAACTTGGTCTTGTATTTTTTGGATGGGGGCTTTTGCTTGCTTACGGTTCTGCGAAACTCGCACATAAGGTAGAGGAACATGTTTCACCGCGCACAGCACTTGCCTACTCTCTGGGAGCTTTCGCTCTTATTTTGCTCGGTATTTTCGTTATTCCGAATCATGCCGTTCAAACTGCACTTATCGTTGTGTCCGGGCTTGTCTGCGGAATGTGTAATGCTTTGTTTACTGCCTATAGTATGGAAATTTCACCGTATGAACGCAGCATTACATCAAGCGCCTTCAACTTCATGCGCTGGCTCGGTGCTGCGGTTGCGCCGGTGGCTTCTGGTCTTATCGCTCATCAGATAGGTATGGTGTATCCATATGTCATCGCTTTTGTTCTCGTAATTGTCGCTATTGTTCCATTCATTGTCCGAAACCAAAGAACCGCACAAGCATAGCTCAATGATAAAAAGAGACTGCTCTCTACAGAACAGTCTCTTTTTATCGTTCCCACTTATACAGAAGCCAACTTTGTGACTAAACATTCGTTATATTGTTCTTTAATCGAAACAAGCTCGTCAAATGTGTCCACAAAAAGTGTCACTAGATCTGGATTAAAGTGTGTACCACTTCCCTGGATAATTTCGGCTCGTGCTTCCTGTACGGTCCACGCCTTTTTATATGGCCTATCGGATGTTAAAGCGTCAAACACATCACTAATCGCTGTTAACTGTCCAACGAGCGGGATTTCATCCTCTTTTAATTGATTTGGATATCCACTGCCATCCCACTTCTCATGATGGGTGAGAGCAATAATTTCGGCCAGTTGCAACAAACGATACGAGCTTCCACCCAAAATGCGTGCTCCGATGATCGTATGTGTCTGCATGATCTTCCATTCTTCCTCAGTCAACATTCCTTTTTTCAGCAGAATGGAATCTGGAATGCCGATCTTGCCGATGTCATGCAGGCTGCTCGCCTGAAGCAAAAGTTCGCATTCAATCGCTGGAAGTCCAGCTGCCGCCCCAAGACAGCTTGTATATCGACTCATACGTGTCACATGAAGTCCGGTGTCATTATCACGGTATTCGGCTGCATTTCCTAAGAGACGCACAAGTTCGTACTGACTCTTATACATCTTATGCGTACGAATCTCAAGCTCTCGTTTCTGCGCCTGGACCGCTCGGTTTAACCAGCGTATCTCCAATGCATTCCGAATGCGCAGCATCGCATCTCTTTCTCGGATTGGCATATGAATCAAGTCTCTGACCCCTTCATCAAGTGCCTGCAGACAATACCGCTCATCCTTCTCTTCTCCAGCCATGATGACTGGAATATATTCATTTGGATAGTAGCTGTATATACAAGAAAGCCAGACAGTATGTTCAGTCCACCTTTTACCTATATCCAGAAGCAGGAGATCCGGGCAAAAGTCGGATGGAAGTTCTGCAAGCATATCGGTATTGTGTATCGTTGTCGTACACTCATATCCATAGCCACCTAACAACTGCTTCCACTTCTCCTCATTCGCACTCACAATCAGAATAGAAGCCTCTCTGTATAACGCTGGCGCCCTCACTCGAACTCTCCTCCTTCTCTGTTTGGATGAGATAGCGGAACGGTGATAGAAAGCTTGGTCCAATTGTCAGCATCCGCATAAATGTCCATGGATCCATTCACCTGTCTTGCTCGAATGTCTATCGCCGCAAACACATGTGCGATTTTCTCACTCTCCTGCCCATACAGGCGAGAAACAGAACAACCAATTGCGGTAATATCAAGTTGTATAGAGTCTGTATTGATTTGAAAGCGAAACACCAGACGCTGGACTTGTGAACAATGAATGCTGAGCATAACAACTTCCTGACAGATCCGGTACAGCATTGTTTCAACCGCTGTATCGTAGCGCTTCGTCTCTCCGAGTACTTCAAGATCAATTTCTTTCCCATATTTCTGCTTTGCCATTTCGATATAAGACCGGACAGCTGGGATAATACCGAGATCGTCAAGCATAAGGGGGCGAAGCTCGAACACCACATCTTTTACTGTATGAAGTGCTTTATTGGCTACCCCTCGCATGTCTGCCAAGTGTTTGGTCGTCTGTATATCCAGATCGTTCTCATTAATAATTTGCAGGCCGAGCACAATGCTGTATAGCGCCTGACCGACGCCGTTATGAAGCTCATGTGAAAGACGTGTTCGCACTTCTTCTTGTGTTTCTATGAATGTATGTACGTTCAGATTCCGACAGCCTTTTCTTTGCTTACATGAGTCCTCTTTCATTGCGTTCCCCTGCTTTCTTCCAAATTTATATATTTAGTATGCCGGATACCACTCGCTTCCTCCATAAGGATATTCCCTACAAGTCACCTCCAAATTCCCTAATTCGCACAAATACAAAAAAAAGAGACCACAGGGGCCTCTCAAAAATCAAGCAAACCTTTTGTAAACGCATAACGTACAAGTTCAGGCCGTGTTTTCAACTGGAGCTTATCCATGATTTTGGCTTTATGTACCTCAACTGTTTTGACCGATAGATGAAGCAACTCCCCGATCTCTTTATTCGAATATCCTTTGGCAATCCAGGTCAGTACTTCCTGCTCCCGTGTGGTCAGCTGCTGATACTGATCGATGTTTTCTCCGAGCGAAACCCGATTCAAAAAATCCTCAATGAGCGACTTGGTTGCCTTCGGATACAAATATGCCTGTCCACCGTATACCGTTGTTATCGCCTGAAGCAAGTCCATATCATCTGCATTTTTCAAAATGTAGCCAGATGCCCCGGCTTTCAGCACCCGGAACAAATATTCGCTATCATCATGCATCGTCAGAATCAAAATCTCAATCTCAGGCGCTGCCTCTTTCAGGCGCCCGGTTGCGATGAGTCCATTTTGTCCGGGCGGCATATTTAAATCCATCAGCACCACATCAGGCTTAAGCTGAAGTGCCTTCTGAACCGCTTCTGCCCCGTCAGCCGCCTCTCCAATCACTTCCATGTTTTCCTGCGCATTGATCAACATTGTTAATCCTGAACGTACAATCGTATGGTCATCCGCAATTAACACCCGAATTTTCATTCCTACTCCCCCTGCTGATCTGTACTCGTTATACCGCAAATTTTCCGATGGAACTGTTCAATTCACCTGCGAGACGATTCAACGCTTCCGCTGTTTCCGTAATGTCTTCCATGGATGCAAACTGCTCTTCGGACGCAGATGCTATATTTTGCGACATATCACACGATGTAGCCGCAATATTTGCCATCTCCTCTACAGAAGCCGTGATTTGCTCCGAACCAGCTGACATCTCTTGCGCTACCGCTGACATCTCTTGCATCTGCAGCGAAACGCTTTCAATAGAAGCCTGAATATGATCAAATATGCGCCCGACTTCCTCGACCGTCTGCGTCCCTTGCTCAGTTTCCGTAATACCTGTTCCGGTAGCATGCACGGCTTCTTTCGTTCGCTCCTGAATCGCTGCAATTAAACATTGAATCTGCTCAGCCGATGAAGCAGTCTGATCGGCCAGCTTACGAATCTCATTCGCTACGACTGCGAATCCTTTGCCCGCTTCCCCGGCACGTGCCGCTTCAATTGCGGCGTTGAGCGACAGAAGGTTCGTCTGGGAAGAAATCCGGGCAATTAACTGCAAGATATCCCCTATCTTCATGGAATCCTTCTGCAACTCCGCCATGACTGCATATGTACGATGAGCGCCCGATTTGATCGAATCCATCTGTTTGACTGCCTGCACGACCGATTCATACCCGCTTCGCGCCTGTTCACTCATTTCTACCGATGTACTAGCAATCATGGAGGATGCGTCAGCTACGCGCTGAATGCCCAACGCCATTTCTTGCATCGCAAGAGCATTTTCACCCGATGCTCTTGTCTGCGTCTCAGCCCCGCTCGCCACTTGCTGAATGGATTCTGCAATCTGCTGTGACGCCTGTGTCGTTTCTTCTGCTATCACGTACATCTGTCCAGCTGACTGTGAAACAGCGTCTGCCCCTTGCTTAATCTCGGTAATGATGCCGCGCATATTCAACGTGATATGATTGAATGCACGTGCCATATCCCCGATCTCATCAGGACGCCGCACTAATTCCTCCGGTACGTCTGCCTGAAAATCTCCTGCTGCCAGCTTCTCTCCATGCTGTACAGCCTGCACAATCGGGCGTGTAAGACTGCGTGCGATCCATATAGTTACGAGCGTCAGAATAAGCAGGCCCACTACGCCCACTACTACGATGGTATACACCATTTCATTCGATTCTGCCAACACTTCATCTGTCGGAACATTAATGACGTAAGACCAGGAGTTTTTTTCCTGTCCAATTTTGATTGGGAGTATCGTACGGAAAATATTCGCCTCTTTATCAAATTCTTCATATACTCTTCCCTGCTCGATGGCGCTAATAATGAGATCCAAGTTTTTTATATCTTTGCGATCCCGTACATTTTTCCCTACCAACTCCTGCTTCGGGTGAGCAACATATGTCCCATTATGAGAGATAAGCGCCCCGAATCCGGTCTCATAAATCTTTACGGCCTTGTTTTGCTGTTGGAAAGATTCAAGCGACATATCAATCCCAACGATTCCGAGGAATTTTCCATCCAGTATAATTGGAGCCGAAACGGTTGTGATGAACGTATCTTTGCCGTCTATTGGATAAACATATGGATCAAGCAGCACTTCCTTGCCGGTGTGCTTTGGAATAAAAAAATCCGGGGCGTCTTTCTCATTTTCATAGCTCGTACATGCTTCTACAGCTATATGACCTCCCTGACGTGTCCAATATGGGATAAAACGTCCAGTCTGATCATGCGCTACTTTCCCTGCATATTCCCGGTCTCTGCCGTCCAGCTGATTCGGCTCCCATACTGTATAAATACTAAAAATCTGACTGTTCTGCTTGAGCACATCTTGCAGAACAGCATTATATGCATCACGGGATACGATGTTTGCTTTTTTCATGCCTTCAAACGTCTGGGCCATTGTCTTTGAAATATTCAGACTATTATCGAGCGTCTTTTCGGTCTGTGCCGCTTTTTCAGCAGCAATCGACATGGCTAGATGCTCCGATTCAGCAATCGCTTTTGTTCTCGTTTCCATTGCAATCAAACTGATCATCGATACGACAATAATGGTGACTGTACTCATAATCATCAGAAGTATTTTGGCCCGTAATCTCATATTCCCCATCTCCTCATCCACTGTAAAATCGTGTATAAGGAGAGTATCACAAAATCAGGAACAATCTTCCATCAGGGTATTCCCCACATCCCCCTGGATAATTCCCTATGTCACAGTTGCGTATTCCCTACTTTACTCCCGCAGATTCGTAGTCAGCCGTCTGTACATACGTATTTTCCCTAACCGGAATATAGGTGTGAATAGAAGTGCCACTTCCCTGCTGCGAGCGAATGACTACTTGTCCAAGCAGCAAACTCGCACGTTCCTGCATGCTGAACATGCCAATCCCACCGCCACCTTCCCTAAGAATACGGCTTGCATCGAAGCCACATCCATAATCTTGTACGTTCATATGAATATGCTCATCTGCGTGGATCAGTGTAATATCGATCACGTCTGTACCCGAATATTTTACCGCATTCGTAAGTGCTTCCTGGCAAATACGGTACAGTGCGGTTTCAATTTCCGGGGCAAGCCGCCCTCGGATGCCATCTACTTGTAGCGCAATCTGAATTCGATATGTCTCGCGGCAACGGGTGGTATAAGAACGAAGTGCCGGAATGAGTCCAAGATCATCAAGAGTGCTCGGGCGCAGCTGTGTTGCAATCTCTTTCACTTCTGTCATCGCCTGCCCTACCATGCTCTCGGTGTCCTGTAACACTTCTCTCATCTGCTGATCTTCTATGCTTCGCTTCGCCATTTTGATTCTCACAATAGTGCTATATAGAGCCTGTCCGACTCCATCATGCAGTTCACGTGATACACGCTTGCGCTCCTCTTCCTGGGCCTGCATGACTAGCGTCGTCATTTTTTTCTCGCTTTCTTGCAATTTCTCTGCAGTTTCCTGCCATTTTATCTCTACTTCTTCTTTCTCTTCGTACACCTGCTGGAACTGCGGGTAGAAGATGCCTTTCAGCAAAAAGAAATAGCCGAAAAATTTATAGACATGCCCAACTAAATTCTCAATGTCATTCACGCTTTTGTAAAGCGTAAACGATATCTCCCCAATCAAAATAAAGCAGATCCCCGTCATCACAACAAGTAAGTCGCCACTCTTATTCTTTTTATAATACATCCAGAGCAAAACAACATTGCTAATATGCAGCAGACTAATCGAGTATTCAAACATAAACTTTAGCAGCGTAACTCCTTGGCCCTCTTTTACAAGTAAAGGTAAATCCGTAATGAAATAAGAAACAGTAATGAGGAAAAACGCCATATATACACAAGCAAAAAGTAACACTCTGATTCGCGATTGCAAAAAAGAGACCTTGTCAAAATCTTTGTAGAGAATAAACGTAAGTCCGATACTTTCTGTCGTTCGTGCAGCAATCCATAACCAGGTCGCCCGCGCCACGGCATATCTTTCATCAAAAAAAGGCATTCCTTTATATGCAAACGTATGGATTAGATCGAACATCCCTACGCATAAAAACACAATGCCGATCAGGAAGTGGCTTCGATTTTGATCACGCGAAGACGTCAGCCATGCCTGCATAAAAATCGAAAAGGAAACAAATATACTGAAAAATTCCAAAAAAGTATGTGAAACAAGGAAGTATGATCGATCATAAAACGAAAAATGATGCATAGGATGCAAGTTGATGATAATAAAAAAAAGCAAACCCATCCCTATCGAGATAATCGTTTTTCTCTCCTGCTGTTTTACCAGGATTTCATTCATTATGAGAGCTCCCTCTTTGTAAATCTGTTTCC
The DNA here is from genome assembly GCF_002355375.1 of Aneurinibacillus soli. Taxonomy (GTDB): domain Bacteria; phylum Bacillota; class Bacilli; order Aneurinibacillales; family Aneurinibacillaceae; genus Aneurinibacillus; species Aneurinibacillus soli. The sequence continues at coordinate 3,422,052 of NZ_AP017312.1, forward strand.
ACCCATTTTTTTCATTGTAGTAGTCTATCAGAAAAAAAGAAAGCCTTTCGCCCTAATCCATTCGAGTTTTCTTTCGATCCATAAAAAAAGAGACCTGCCCGATTATGACAGATCTCCTGCTCTTCTAGCTCAACTTTACTTTGGCGAATTTCCGCTTGCCCACCTGTACAATCATACCGTCTTCTACCACTATATGATCATCGACAGACTCGACTTTTTCTTCATTAATTTTGACTGCACCCTGCTGCACCATTCTGCGCGCTTCACCATTCGTCGGTACAAGCTCAAGTACAGACAAAAGTTTTACAATCCACAGCTTGCCGTCTTCAAGCTCGGTCGTTGCCACTTCTTTTTCCGGGATATCAGTCGGCAACGCGCGCTGCTGGAATACGGTTTTGAAGTGATTCTCCGCTTCATCTGCAGCTTCCTCACCATGGTACATCTGCACGAACGTACGCGCAAGCCGCATCTTCGCATCACGTGGATGCACCGAACCGTCGGCAAGCCCTGCTTTAAGCTGGGCGAGTTCTTCAAGTGTAATGTCTGTTGCCAGCTCATAGTATTTAACCATCAACTCATCCGGAATGGACATCGACTTGCCGTAAATTTCGTTTGGTGCTTCGCTAATGCCGATATAATTACCAAGACTTTTGCTCATCTTCTGTACGCCATCGAGTCCTTCGATAATCGGCATCGTCAGTGCACACTGTTGTTCCTGACCGTATTCTTTCTGCAACTGACGTCCCATCAGCAGATTAAACTTCTGGTCTGTGCCGCCAAGCTCAACATCGCTCTCAAGCGCTACAGAATCATAGCCTTGCATAAGCGGATAGAAAAATTCATGAATGCTGATCGGCTGGTTGCTCGTATAGCGTTTCTCGAAGTCGTCACGCTCGAGCATACGTGCCACGGTCGTCTTCGCCGCCAGTGTTACAACATCAGCGAATGTCAGCGGTGCCAGCCATGTGCTGTTATAATTCACTTCAATTTTATCAATATCAAGAATTTTGGCGAACTGTTCCACGTATGTCGCCGCGTTCACCTTCACTTCTTCTTCTGTCAGCGGCTTGCGCGTCTCAGACTTGCCAGTCGGGTCACCGATACGACCCGTAAAGTCGCCGATGAGAATCTGCACCGTATGCCCCATCTCCTGGAACTGGCGTAGCTTGTGCAGCACTACCGTATGCCCAACGTGAATATCTGGCGCAGACGGATCAAGACCAAGTTTTACTTTCAGCGGTGTCCCCGTTGCTACTGAACGCTCTACCTTTTTACGCATTTCCTCTTCTGGTACGATCTCCGCCACACCACGGCAGATAATAGCCATTTGACGGTCGACTTCCTGCTTCTGCTCGTCCGTCAGCACAATTTTTGTTGATTCTTCACTCATCATTTTTCCCTCGCAATCATAAGTTAGGTAGAAATAAAAAAAGCCCGCCCCCAAAAAGGGACGAGCTAGCTCGCGGTACCACCCTTACTTGAGGACAGGCCTGCCCTCCACTCATCTGATAACGGCCGCTGGTATGCGCCCGTCCGCCTGATCGGCGGAATCACTCCTGTACTGTATTTCACTGTCTGCAAGGACCGATTCGCAGCTTCCATCGGCTCTCTGATGCTCCTTGTACAGACCGCTACTGCGGTACATTCACGGTGATACATTAATATAATCGCAACTATTATTCTCATCATAACGAAAAATCATAACGAAAAGCAACCTTTATCCGTATAAAACGTCTTTATGATATAATGTTTCTGTTACATGTAAGGGGGAATTCCATGACTAAACAAAACGGTTCTACGAACACGCTCGAGGAACCGAATAAAAAGAAAAAAAGTGCCTGGAAAAACATTCTGCTTGTACTCCAGATCAGCACCATTCTCTTTTTTATGGGTGTTCTATTTGCCGGTGCAGCAGCAGCCGGTTATGTCGCATCTCTTGTTAAAGGCGATCCGGTTCGTAGTTACGATGAGATTTATCAAAAAATCTCAGCCAATAATTTAACCGGCTTCGCATATTTTGCGGATAAGACGCTAATCGGTCAGCTCATTACAGCCGAAGACAGGCGCCTCGTCTCACACACAGAAGTATCACCTCACCTTATTGATGCTATTATTTCTACAGAAGACAAATATTTTTATGAACACAAAGGCATTGTCCCGTCTGCGATTGCCCGAGCTGGTATCCAGCAAATGACCGGCGCCTCAGTCCAGACCGGGGGAAGTACGCTGACCCAACAGCTCGTTAAGCAAACCATTCTTTCGCCTGAGCAAACGATGCAGCGCAAATTTCGTGAGATGTTTCTTGCTCTGCGTGTGGAACGCATGTTTACAAAAGACCAAATTCTTGATGCCTATATCAATAAGATGTATTTCGGGAAAAATGCGAATGGTTCTAACGTATATGGCGTGCAAGCAGCAGCCAAGGGAATTTTCGGAGTTGATGCAAAAAACCTGAACATCCCGCAAGCCGCCTATCTGGCCGGTATGCTGCAAGCTCCTTCTTCGTACATCCCGTTTAAGAGCATCAAAAAGAATGGCCTTAAACTCGGCAAAGAACGTCAGAAGCTTGTATTGAGCCGCATGCTAGAAAACGGAAAAATTACAAAGCAAGAATACGATGAAGCCATTGCGTACGATATTGAGGCACACTTAGCTAAGCCGTCGCGCAAAGCATTTGAGAAATACCCATATTTGATGATGGAAATCGAACAACGGGCAGCTGAACTGCTCGTTAAACAGGACATCGCCAAAAATCCGGAGCTTAAAAAAGAATCGTACAACAAGCTTGTTGAGGAGAAGCGGATTGCAGTTCGCCAGGGCGGGTATCACATCTACACGACCATCAACAAAAATGTGTATGAAAAAATGCAGCAGATCGCAGCAAATCCGGTAAACTTCGGACCAGACCGACCAGCTATTGATGGCAAGCCAATGCCAGAGCAAGTCGGCAGCATTCTCATCAACAACAAGACTGGCGCAATTCTCGGTATGATGGAAGGTCGTAATTTTGAAACAGAAAAAACAAATCATGTAACGGCACTTCGTCAGCCAGGTTCTACAATCAAACCGCTTGGCGTATATGGACCGGCCATTGAAGAAGGCATCATATCACCAAGTTCAACGGTAGTGGACGAAGAAACCGTCTTCCCAGGCGGCTATACGCCAAAAAATGCGAATAACACGTTTAAAGGTCCTGTTACGGTACGCGATGCGCTGAAGTGGTCCCGCAACGTTCCTGCGGTTAAAGTTTATTTCGAAACTGGCGTTCGTAAGTCACTTGGCTACGTGAAAAAAATGGGCGTAACTTCGATTGTCGACAGTGATTATTACTTACCAAGTGCACTTGGTGGCTTGACGTACGGAATCTCCGTAGAAGAGATGACGAATGCGTATGCCACATTTGCGAACGAAGGACAATTCATCGATGCCTATTTAATCCAACGCATTGAAAATAGTGAACATGAAGTCGTATATGAACACAAAGCAAAACCTGTTCAGGTATTCTCACCACAGACATCATGGCTTGTAACCGATATGCTACGAGATGTTATCTCAAGCGGTACAGGTACACGCGTGCTCAGTTCAATCAATGGCCACGATGTAGCCGGTAAAACCGGAACAACACAGGATGAGCGTGATAAATGGTTTGTTGGCTATACGAAAGACGTATCCCTTGGCGTATGGGTTGGCTACGACAAAAAATATAAGCTGTATAAGAGCTCTTTTGAAGATGCTCAAAAAATCTGGGGGAAAGTCTTTAGTTCAGTACTCGACATCAATCCACAGCTCTCCCCTACTGAAAACGTGATGAGCAGGCCAAGCGGCACGTCAGACAAAGGAATCTATAATGCTGATCTCGCTGCCTCCCGCAATCCGGGTTCATACGGAAAAAAAGAAGAGCCGAAAAAAGCAGAGAACAAATCCAACACCGCGCCGAATGGCCAGGATAAAACCAATGTGGATGTCAAAACACCGGATGGTACAGATACTACCCAAAATGCAGATCAACAAAAAACGGACGGTTCTAACACCACTGAGAAAAATTCAGAAACACGTCCGAAGGATCCAGATAAACCGGTCACATCCAAACCAGGACACAAAAGCGACTCAAATGCTAAACCTGAAGCTAAGAAAACAGAGCACAAAAAAGAAACTACAAAAAATGAGCAATAACACAAAAAAAAGAGACCGGAATCCCGGCCTCTTTTTTTGTGTTTCCTATTCTTCTTTTCCTAATCTTCCATCGTAGACAAGTCACCTGTCGGCAAGCCAAGCTCCCATGCTTTCAGCACGCGGCGCATGATTTTTCCGGAACGTGTTTTTGGCAGCTTATCACGCACTTCGATCTCACGTGGAGCCGCGTGTGCAGCAAGGCCAATTTTTACGAATTGGCGAATCTCTGCCAACAGCTCTTCTGACTCTTCATAGCCATCACGCAGCGCAATAAACGCTTTGATAATCTCACCGCGTACCGGGTCTGGCTTACCGATTACACCGGCTTCCGCAACAGCCGGATGCTCGACGAGCTTGCTCTCCACTTCGAATGGGCCAACTCGCTCACCCGCTGTCATGATTACATCATCTACACGGCCCTGGAACCAGAAGTATCCGTCTTCATCCATATACGCCGAATCACCCGATACATACCAGCCTTCCAGTCGGAAGTACTCTTCATATTTAGCCGGATTGTTCCAGACGCGGCGCATCATAGACGGCCAGCCTGTCTTAATCGCCAGATTACCCATGCGGTTCGGCGGAAGTTCATTGCCTTCATCATCAACGATAGCCGCTACAATACCTGGGAATGGCTTGCCCATAGAACCTGGCTTCACATCCATTGTCGCATAATTGCAGATCAGTTGTCCGCCTGTCTCTGTCATCCACCATGTATCATGAATACGCTTGGCAAAAACTTTCATGCCCCAATATACGACTTCTGGATTGAGCGGCTCTCCTACGCTGAGCACGTGACGCAAACTTGCCAGATCAAACTGCTTCACCAGCTCATCGCCCGCTCCCATCAGCATGCGGAATGCAGTTGGCGCACTGTACCATACTGTAACTTTGTATTTCTCAATTGTAGAATACCAGTCCTGCGGGCTAAAACGACCGCCACGAACAACATTCGTTGCACCATTCAGCCACGGGCCAAAGATGCCATAGGATGTGCCTGTTACCCAGCCCGGGTCCGCTGTGCACCAGTATACATCCGAATCCTGAAGATCAAGCACCCACTTGGCCGTCTGATAGTGCTGAATCATCGCATTGTGTACATGCAGTATACCCTTCGGTTTGCCTGTAGAACCAGATGTATAGTGGAGAATGAGACCATCTTCTCGGTCTACCCACTCGATCTCGAAATCAGCAGAAGCCTGCTCCATTTCTTTCTCGTAGCTGATCTGACCTTCAGCGAGTTCGCCATCTTCTCCGAACAGAATAACGTGCTTAAGAGCTGGAAGCTCACTAACCGGAACGCGTGACAAAAGCGCCGGTGTGGTAATAATGGCCACCGCCCCGCTGTCTTCAAGACGATCGCGTACCGCACCCTCCATGAACGCTTCAAATAATGGGCCGACAATCGCACCTACTTTGATCGTACCAAGAACGCTTACATAAAGCTCCGGTGTACGCGGCATAAAAACAAATACACGATCACCTTTCTGAATGCCGTATTTTCGGAGAACATTACCGAACTTGTCAGAGAGCGCTTTCAATTCTTCAAATGTATATTGTTCATCACGTGATGCATCGCTGTAATAAAGAGCTGTTTTATTTTTGAGAGGGGTATCCACATGACGGTCGATTGCTTCATACGCCATGTTTACCTTATTTGTTGTGTGCCAGCTAAATTGCTTTTCAACATCTTCCCACGCAAAGTTCTTGTATGCTTCTTCATATGCTGGCATATTGTATCCTTCACCTGTAACCGGAAACACTTTCTTTTGGATCATCTCGTTCATCAAATCAAGCTCCTCTCCCTCAATAATACATTTTTATTCCTGTACGGACTGCATACTCCTTGTTATGAAAGCCTTTTCTTGTTTTAGATTATATCAAATAGTCTGTCTTATTTGCAATCCCTAGCTTTTTCTGGAATTCTTCAATGAAAGGTAACGGCTTTTTCATTGTTTTTGTGATATGGGAATAACAGATAAAACTGTTATATTACAGAGATAGGTGTGTGGAGAATCATGAAGCATGATAAAACGTATTATGAATTAATCTGCAAGAAACCATCTGGAATGCTTACACTGGAAGGACCTGTTACGTCAGAGCGTATTCTTTCTCTCTCCATGGACGAAGGACTAAAAGCTTTTCGAAGGCCACATGAACAGCAAAAAGCACTTGCAAAAATTGCTGCTCTTCCAGAAGGCCGCATCATTCTCGCCGTCTCCGAAGGAATCATTATTGGATATGTCACCTTTCTATATCCCGACCCTATGGAGCGCTGGTCGCAGGCAAATATGGACAATCTCCTTGAACTCGGAGCCATTGAGGTATCCCCTCGCTTCCGCAAACAGCATGTCGGGGAGGATATGCTCGCACTCGCTTTCCGCGATGATGCAATGGACGATTATATTGTATTTACAACCGAATATTATTGGCACTGGGATCTGAAAGGAACCGGACTTGACGTATGGGATTATCGTAAAATCATGGAGAAAGTAATGGCATCTATCGGCCTGCAATGGTTCGCAACAGATGATCCGGAGATTTGTTCTCATCCGGCTAACTGTATGATGGCCCGCATCGGATCACGCATTTCGCTGGACTCTATGGAGGCTTTTGATCGTATTCGTTTTCAAAATCGTGCTATGTATTAAAAATTTCTTTCTATTCTCCCTCGATATGGAATAAAATGATAGATAAAAAGAGAGCTAAGGGGAGGATCGCACCATGCTTGTGGAAGATATCATGAAACGTGACGTTATTACGGTCGCACCGACAGATTCCATTCGTCTTGCACTTCTGAAAGTTCATCAATATCGCATTCGCCATATTCCGGTTGTGGAAGATGGCAAGCTGGTTGGCATTATTTCAGATCGAGATGTACGCGACGCATGTCCATCTATCATTAGCGCACCGCATGACGACGATGATCAAATCATGAATACAGCTGTATCCACCATTATGCGCAAAGATGTCATTACCGCTCATCCGCTCGATTTTGTAGAAGAAGCTGCACTTGCTCTTTACGATAACCGCATCGGTTCTCTTCCCGTTGTCACTGATCGTGATGAATTGATGGGAATTTTGACAGAAACGGATATTCTTTATACCCTTGTCGAATTAATGGGTGTACATTACCCGAGCTCTCACATCGAAGTAGAAGTAGACGATCAGATCGGCATACTAGCTGATGTCTCCAACATTTTTAAAGAAGCAAGCTGCAGTGTCACAAGCGTACTCGTTTTCCCTGGAAAGCATCTTGGAAAAAAGAATCTGGTTTTCCGTGTACAAACCATTAATCCGCGCCATGTAACTGACAAAATTGAAGAGGCTGGTTATCATGTCGTCTGGCCTCGGAAGTTAGAGGAATTGTCATGAAAAGAAAAACTGCGTTTATTCATAGCAACGACTACTTGAACTACAATTTTAATGACGACCATCCATTCAATCAGAAGCGCATCGCGATGACAATTGATCTGCTGCGTATGATGAATCTGCTCGAAGACAGCGATTTAGTCGCACCGCGCATGGCGGAAGATGAAGAATTGGCCCTTATTCATGATCGCCAGTATATCGAGGTTGTAAAAGAAGCCGGGCATGCCGAACAAACACCAGCACTTGCCGCAAGCTTCGGCATCGGGACCGAAGACTGCCCGGCTTTTGTAAATATGCATGAAGCGACAGCGCTTGCAGTCGGCGGCACATTGCGCGCTGCTGAGCTTGTTATGGCAGGAGAGTACCAGCATGCCGTCAATCTGGCAGGGGGACTGCATCATGGGTTCCGCGGGCGTGCCTCCGGCTTCTGCATTTACAATGACTGCTCGGTTGCAATTGCCTATCTGCGTCAGAAATACGATGCTCGTGTGTTGTATATTGATACCGATGCACACCATGGAGATGGTGTGCAGTGGGCTTTTTATGATGATCCAAATGTGCTTACTCTTTCTTTCCATGAAACCGGAAAGTATCTGTTCCCCGGCACCGGCAACATTACAGAGCGGGGAGATGGACAAGGATATGGCTTCTCGGTAAATGTACCGCTTGATGCATTTACCGAAGACGATTCATGGCTGGAAGCATATTACGCGGTTCTGCCTACTGTCGCACGCGGCTTTAAGCCTGATATTATCGTGACACAAAACGGTTGTGATGCCCATACGTTCGATCCGCTCACCCACCTATCGACGACAATGCGCATCTATCAAGAAGTTCCACGCCTTGCTCGTGATCTTGCGGACGAGCTTTGTGATGGTCGCCTGATTGCAACAGGCGGCGGTGGGTATGATATCTGGCGGGTTGTCCCGCGCGCATGGAGCCTACTGTGGGCAGAACTGTCCGGACAGGACGTTCCGCAGGATACACGGATTCCGCAAACATGGATTGATAAGTATCAGGCAGAAAGCCCGGTACAACTCGCACCAACGATGTTCGATCCAGAAGGGATTTTCCCTGACATTCCACGCCGTCCAGAGATTACGACGAAAAACAAGAATACGGTTGAAAAAGCCCTGCTTTATTGTCCAAAAGGGTAAAAAAGAGGCGGTTCCAGAGCCAGAACATGGCGAACGGAACAGCCTCTTTTTTCTTGGTGGAGGATTTCTCCAACGTGTGGTGGAGGAGCGGGATCGGGCGGAGCCTCGTCACTTCGGTACGCTCGCTACGGAGTGGGGGCTGTCCGCTCCAGGTGCCAGACGAACTCGCCCACAAAAGAGAGCCCACGATGTATTCGCATCGAAGGATTGTGGGCAAAAGCCCGTTCACCTAGCCCCTTCCGCTGGGGGGTCGCGTACAGGCGTTCCGTTGCCCCGCCCGATCCCGCTCCTAGCACACTTTGGTTAAACACCATCAAGCAATATCAAGAGGCTGAGCTTTGCTATGTAGGTAAAAAATAAGGAAGCCGTCTCTGGAGAAGTCAGTGGTGATCGAGCAAATACGTTCTGGCGTGCATGTTTTTTTGTAAATCGAAACATTGTGCGGGGAGTGGGAGAAGGGCGGAGCAAGAGAGTGCCTGTACGCGCCTACTTAGCGGAGGGAGAACAGCGAACGAGCCTTTGCCCGCAATCCTTCGATGATTCAACATCGTAGGCCTTTCTTTGCGGGCACGTTCGCCGGGCTCCCGGAGCGGACAGTCACCGCTTCCCTGCAAGCGTACCGAAACGAACGGCTCCTCCCTTCTCCCACTCCCTCCCCCTACACATTGTCGATTCTACAAAAAAGAGGCCTCCCGCCCGCCATGTTCTGGCTTTCGGAACAGCCTCTTTGCCTTTATATATGCTCAAGCATATTCTTCACAATATGGAAAGAACGCTCAGAAGCGAGTTTGGTGAATTCCGGGAAGTTGACATGTGCAGAGCCGTCTGCTTTATCGGACATGGCACGAATGATGACAAATGGCACTTCGTTCATATAGCATACTTGTGCCACAGCCGCCCCTTCCATTTCGGTGCAGGAACCGCTCATTGTTTCATACAGATCACGCACGAGTTCACGGCTAGCAACGAATTGGTCGCCGGAGAGGATACGGCCTGTCCGTGTTTTACTATGAGATACTTGCTCGCTTGCTTTTACAGCTGCATCAATCAGCTGCTGATCGGCTTTAAATATCGATACATCCGTGAACGGAATGACGCCTTTCGGAAAACCGAGTGGCGTTACGTCCATGTCATGGTGCTGGCAGTCTGTTGAGACAACAATGTCACCGATTTCAAGTTCAGGATGCAAGGCACCTGCTACACCAGTGAAGATCACAGAATCGACTCCAAATGCGTCGATCAAAATCTGAGTGCAGATGCTGGCATTTACTTTCCCAACGCCGCATTTACAAAGAACAACCTGTTTGCCTTCCCATGTTCCCTCGTAGTACGTAATGCCGGCTTTGTGTGTCTCCCCTGCAAGCTCCATGCCTTCTTTATATAATGCGATTTCTTCGTCCATCGCTCCAATAATTCCAATTTTCATCGTTACTTCCCCTTATTCGATATCGTCATTATGATCTACTTCGGCCCGTGTAGACTGGCGCTCTTCTATGCGGTGCGGCAGCAACACAATATGATGATCTACTTTCTCATTGTTCATATATTTGGTCAGCAGACGCATAGCAACCGCTCCAATGTCATACATTGGCTGTACAACTGTCGTCAGACGCGGGCGCACCATCTCTGCGAGACGAATATTATCAAAACCAATAACTTCCATATCTTCCGGCACGCGCAGCCCCCGGTCCTGCAACCCGTGAATCACGCCGACAGCCATCTCATCGCTCGCCGCAAAAATCGCGGTTGGCTGGTCAACAAGTGAGAGGAACTGCTCCACAGCCGCGATGCCGGATTCATAATGAGTATCTCCATTATATACATAGCTATCCTTGAGCATAATTCCCACTTCGTCCAGCGCTTTCTTATATCCTTCAAATCGGCGCATGCCCCAGAGCGGATCAACAAGTGGACCTGTTACCATTGCAACACGCTTATGTCCACGCTCAAGCAAAAATCGAGTCGCATCGTATCCGGCTTCATAATGGCTAATATCGACAGACGGGAGCTGTCCCGTTGGATCTTTCGTACCGGCAAGTACGATCGGCACAGAAGCGGTTGTAAACACCTGCATATGGTTCTCCGTAATCTCCCGACCCATGAAAATAATCCCGTCTACCTGCTTCTCGAGCAGCGTATTTGTCAGGTGCAGTTCACGTTCAATCCGTTCGTCCGAGTCACACAAAATAATGTTGTATTTATACATGCTGGCAATATCATCAATCCCACGAGCCAGCTCAGCAAAAAACGGACTCGCGATATCCGGGATGACAACCCCAATTGTTGTCGTACGCTTGCTGGCTAATCCGCGCGCAACCGCGTTTGGCCGATAGCCTAGCTGCTCAATTGCACCTAGCACCTTTTTTCGAGTGGATGGTTTAACATTCGGATTGCCGTTGACAACACGCGAAACGGTTGCCATTGATACTCCGGCCTCACGGGCTACATCATAGATGGTTACTGGCAAAGTAAATTCCTCCTACCGCTTTTTACCATTTTATGGTTTTCATTCATTTTCATAATTTTTCATTTATCATATTACAAAATGCATTGAAATACAATTGTCCATCGTACAAAAAGCCGCCAGGAAGTCCCGGCGGCTTGCGTTCCATCATATGTTTATACCATCTGCTTGACCTATTGCACAGCAGCTGCGTTCTCACGATAGAGACCGGATGCACGAAGGTTCTTGAGGAATTCGTTGAACTGCGGAATATCAAGCTGCTGCTTAGCATCAGACAAGGCAACAGCCGGGTCCGGATGCACTTCAACCATAACACCGTCTGCACCGACAGCAAGCGCTGCTTTTGCAGTCGGCAGCAATAGATCACGACGGCCCGTAGAATGTGTTACATCGACGAATACCGGCAGATGCGTCTCTTGCTTGAGGATCGGTACAGCCGAGATGTCAAGCGTATTGCGTGTTGCTTTCTCATATGTGCGAATGCCGCGCTCGCACAACATAACCTGTGAGTTCCCACCGGATACGATGTACTCTGCAGCATGAATGAACTCTTCAATTGTAGCAGACAAACCACGTTTCAGCAGAACCGGCGTTTTCACACGGCCAGCTGTTTTAAGCAACTCAAAGTTCTGCATATTACGTGCACCGATCTGAATGACATCAAGGTACTCCTCTGCCATCTCAATATCAGCCGGTGTTATAATCTCACTCACAACAATCAGACCAAGTTCATCAGCTACACGACGCAAAATTTTCAGACCTTCTACTCCAAGACCCTGGAAGTCGTATGGAGAAGTTCGTGGCTTAAACGCGCCACCGCGTAAAAGCGTAATGCCATTAGCCTTCAGCGCTTCGCCTACTTGACGAACCTGTTCATATGATTCAACGGAACATGGACCTGCAACCAGAAGCGGCTCGCTTCCACCTACTTCTACCGGTCCAAGCTTCACAATCGTATCTTCCTGCTTCTTCTTGCGACTGACGAGCAATGCCTTACGATTGTCGTCTTTTTGCAGTTCAAGAGAGGCACTGAAGATTTGTTTAAACAGGTGCTGGATCGTACTGTCTTCAAACGGACCTTCGTTGTTCTCAAGAATCAGGTTCAGCATCTGGCGTTCACGTTCTGGATCGAAGCGGTTAACCCCTTGCTTCAGCTTTAATTGACCGATCTCCTGAACAAGCCCAGCACGCTTGTTGATCAGTTCTAGAATCTCCAGATTCACATTATCAAGGTCGCCTCGTAGCTGTTCCAGCTTTTCGTTGCTCATCTTCTCTCCACCTCTTGTTCTTTATTGTCAGATAATTTTTACAAAATATTTTAAAGAGTATTATAGCTTATTCTTTTGCCTTTGTCAGCTTTTCTTTGCGTGCTTTAAAAGGATTTAGGCGTTTTAGAGCGAATATGATACGATATTCCCTGTTCGAAAATTGAAGGAGTTGCAAGATATGTCTGAAGAACAAACCAATCAAATTTTTGCGCTTGATATCGGAACGCGCAGCGTAGTTGGCCTCCTTGTCGAGCCAGATGCGTCAGGCAAATTCCGTTTGCTTGGCTACGAACGTGAGGAACACGTAGAGCGTTCTATGCTCGATGGTCAGATTCATGACGTTGTAGCAGTAGCTGATGTAATCAGCCGTGTCAAGCAGCGACTCGAGCAAAAACTGAATGTAAAATTGACGCACGTTGCTGTAGCAGCAGCTGGTCGTTCACTTCATACGCAACGTATGGAAACCGCACGTGACATTACAGGGACAGGACAGATTACCCGTAATGATATTATAGCCCTTGAACTGACGGCTGTACAACAAGCCCAGCATATTCTCGCGGAACAGAATAAAGCGAACGACTTTACCCAGTATTACTGTGCGGGCTACAGCGTCGTGAATTACGTACTCGATGGTCAGATCATCGGCAGCCTGATCGATCAGCGCGGGCATGAAGCAAAAGTCGATGTCATTGCCACGTTCCTGCCGCGCGTCGTTGTCGATTCCCTAGTCGCGGCACTCAAACGCGCCGGGCTTGAAATGCTCGCTCTTACTCTTGAGCCAATCGCGGCGATTAATGTGCTTGTACCGTCTACGATGCGCCGCCTGAATGTCGCCCTTGTTGATATCGGTGCCGGTACATCCGACATTGCCATTACCGGCGAAGGTACAGTGAGCGCATACGGCATGGTTCCGACGGCCGGTGACGAAATCACCGATGCGCTCAGTCAGGCGTATCTCCTCGACTTTAATGTTGCCGAAGAACTGAAGCGGCGTCTGTCCGCAGAAGATGAAGTTATATTCTCGGACATTCTTGGTATGGAATATCAGTGTCCAAGCACAGAAGTTATTGAAAAAATCGATGCAGAAATCCAACAGCTTGCATCCTTAATTAGCGAGCGTATTCTCGCTTTGAACGGCAAGGCACCCCAAGCTGTCATGCTGATTGGCGGTGGAAGCCTGACGCCAAATCTCACCCGCAAAGTGGCAGAACTATTGGACTTGCCAACTGCCCGCGTGGCAGTGCGAGGCACCGAAGCGATTCAAACCTTCACAGATAAGGACGAATTGTCCGGACCGGAGTTTGTTACCCCGCTTGGTATTGCGGTCGCAGCTCGGCTCCATCCGATCAAATATTTAACGGTGTATCTCAATGACGAACCGCTGCGCGTATTTGATCTGAAAGAAATGACAGTTGGCGATGTCCTGCTATATGCAGGCATTGATTTAAAACGCCTGCACGGGCGCCCTGGACTCGCTATGACTGTACATATTAACGGACGCATGCGTATGATTCCAGGTGAGCACGGTAGCGCTCCAACCCTGCTTTTGAACGGAGAAGCTGCCCAGCTCGATGCCACCGTACAACCGGAAGACCAAATTACTTTTAGTGCAGGCAAAGATGGAGAAGCTGCATCAGCCCGTCCGATTGACCTGGCTGATAATGTAGATACATTAGACGTAACGCTTAACGATACGCCACTCTCCCTTTCCCCGTTCGTCACAATTAACGGAGAGCGCTCAGAATGGGACATGCTTCTGAATGACCGGGATGAAGTTACAATTCATCTGCCCCAAACGCTGCGCGATGTGCTGTCTGCAGCAGGCCAGCTTCGTGCAGAAATGGACATTCAGAAGATTGGTTTTACGATTAATGGTCGGACGATGACATATGCGTACTGTCCGTATGCCTTTGTCATTAACGGGGAGTCTGTAACGCTTGATGACAAGATTCATCGTGGCGACCGTATTATGTTTGACCGTCAGGCAGTAAAACTTCCGTCCATCCAAGAGATGCTGCCAACCGAAGAAATTACCGAGCTTGCGACGACGATTACGTTTAACGGCAAAGTAATTCGCATTCCCTCAAGCGAAACAGAAGTGCTGATGGACGGGGAGCGCGTCGAGATGTCTGATCCCATTCACGCCAATGCCGAGATTGTTGTAAAAGTACGCTTTAAGCGTGAGCCGGTGTTCAGTGATGCGTTCCGCTATGTGGATGATAATCTCCATGCTTCTGAACTTGGCAAGACACTTGTGACGACGATTAATGGCGAGCAGGCTTCGTTTCAAGACCCGGTAAACACGGGAGACGTGCTGGAGTTCCGGTGGGAGTAGCGGGGTGATGGGGGCAAAATGCAGACTGTTCTTTTCGGCAAGGGAGCGGGGACTGCCCGCTTAGTCTATGTCCGGGTGGACAGGTCAAACATCTGGGTATTTCAATGATGGAGACAATGACCTGTCTAGTTCACCCGAACATAGACACGCTGGGTACGAAAAGAAAGGTCATGTCATTTTGCCCCCATCCCCCACAATGTTTTGGCAAAACCCAAAACCACAAAAAAGAAGCTGTGGCCTGCGCCTAACGGGTTCAGTTAAGAGGTTGAAAAATTAAAATGGCAGATAAAATGGCATTCCAACTGGCAACAGTTTTGGAACGCCATTTTCTTTGATATCTTAACATTTTTATAAAATTGGCATCCAAATTGGCAGGGATATATATAGGGGTTGTAGAAGATGGAAATACTTTATGGAAAGGGATGATTCGTTGCCAAATGAATAGTCAATTTTAATGACACTTGTGATGTCAATTTGAACAAGGAGGTTGTCATGAAATTTATCGAACCAAAACCACGATTGGAACAAAAATCCACATGGCATGTATCGGAGCAAACAAAAGCGACGGTCAAATACTACGCCGAGTATACAGGCTATAGTGAAGATGAAGTGGTTGATCAATTCCTTTTGCAACTTCGGGATGACCCCAAGTTCCTAGAGTGGTTGCAAAGCAAACGACGCAACAAACGAGCCTTTTCCCAAATGTTTGCCGATGCCAAAACGGAGGGGGAACAGATTGGGGAAACTTAAACGACTCGCTACTAAAGAAGATGAAATCGTACACATCGAACTACCTGTATCTGATACAGAGAGAAATTCGAGGCAGACGGACTATCTCCTGCTAACACCCTTGCAATTTGCCAAGAAATATCGACATGCGCTATTTCAACCTGTAACCGTTCAATATAAGGAGCAATCTCACTCCATTCAGATGAATCGCTGTACCAATCCGTTTTGCAAATGGTTTGGGCAGGACCAAACTCGCTTTACGGAAGTCAAAGGAAAACCGTCCCGTTATAAATTGGGTGGGAGTATGAAACACCGAAGCCAGATGATTACCTGCAATCCTGATCCGATTCACCCAACAAGAGGAATGACATGGGATTGCGTGGCACAGCCATTTTCCAATTGGTCGATTGCCGAAGAAATTGCTCGTCTTGCTACTCTTGATCAAGTAAAAGACAGAACTCCTGACTATGTATTTCATCGAGACTCTTGCACTAAAATCATGACAACACCTTTTGATCAACCTAAAGATTTTTATAAACAAGGGAAAAGCAAAAGCAATTCACAGAAATGGCAGTGTAAAACGGGCAGGAAAATGACAAATGTGCTACCGACTACAAGAGAGAACTTTAGCTACCGACAAAAGAGAAATGAGATTCTTCCGCTATTCGCTGCTCTGTTGTTAAACCGAACGCCTGTAAAGCGAAGTTGTGAAATCCTAGGGATCGGTTCAGAAACGTATTACCAAAAATCGGAATGGCTGTATCGGAGATGTTTGGAGTTTTTGGAACGGTACGAGAAAAAAGCCTTTCAGTCAAAACGGTTCAAAAGTGTGTGGGTCAATACCGATAAATTGATTTACTATCTGAACAACGTACGGAAACGAGGGAAAGGCTCACATCGGTACGATAATGTTGAGGAAAAGCATTTTCCCACACACATTGTGATTAGCAGTGATGTGGATACCCGTTATGTATTTCGTTCTGATGTGGCATATGATTGGCAAGTTCGTCTCTCCGATATCGAAACCGATACCTTTTTGTACAAAGAAGATCATGTGAATCTGTTTGCCCGCAAAAACGCTCGACTACGATTCTCATACTGTCCGCAACCACCTTCTCCACACGATACGCAATCAACATTGGAATACGTTCAGGAGCTGAATGAATTTGAACGAAGAGATCAGTACATTGACGGGCTTCATGTAAACTCCACCTATACCACGATCGCACACTTTTGGCTCATGAAACAGATGATTCACACCAACGAATGGCGATTTGTTACCGACGAGGATTTCTCCATTATGACGGCGTTGTTTCGTGTATTTGCAAGAGAAGTAAGACGGGCAGATGCTCATCACTTCCTATGCAAAATTGATCGTACAAAGAGCCTAAAAGATGCGTTTACCGAGTATCAAGATACCATTCGTGATTTAGAAGTGTGGGGTGCGAGAAAAGGCTACAGCGGTTCTGTCCGAAAGTTGGCGTTTTTGTGGCTATCCGAATTTTTAAAGCATCACACCTTTCATGAAGAGGTAAACGTAGGCGGAAATGTCTATCGAAAAGAAGCATCCACGTTCATGGAACATCCGCTGCCTTCGATTGATCAGGGAGTTCGTCTTGTCGACTGCACAACGGATGTATCGTCCTTTGACATTGCTCACATTGCCAACATGATCTTAAAGGTCAATGACAAAGCGACGAGTTCCTTTATGCAACAGATTCGAAGAAGGCTATCCATTTTAGAACGACCGTTGGTGACCGCTCGAAAAGAAGGGAAAAGCTATATTTATTCCAACTTCAACCCGAAATACGCACAATATGCTGTCACGATTTTACGGACGTATTACAACTTCTGTATGACGTATAAAACGAGCGATGGGGAACGACTAACCCCTGCCCAACGAATCGGCATTACCCATAAGCGATTTACAATGAAAGACATTCTTTACTTTAAGTAACGGGCTTCTTGTGTTTAGAAGCTCGTTTTTTAGGTTTTTAACTTCTTCAACAAAATAAATGGTAATATTATCAAAAAGTCTTCGTTAAAGAATATCGTTTTATTAATTTATTTGGAGGTGAGGATTTGAAAAATATAAAATTTATTGCAATAATTCAATTATTATTTTTTTTATTACTTGGCTGTTCATTAAACCCAGATTATAGCGCAGTGGATAGACAAGGTGAAATTATTGAGGTTGATAAGGGAAAGGAAAGAATTTTAGTTGATGACAAGAAGAATGGACAAATTTGGGTTGATATTTCTAAATTGAGCGATAAAGATAAATTTCATAAGCCCTTAGAGGTTATTGTTTGGTTAGATGGAGATGTAATAGACGGTGAACCACAGGTGGGAATTGCCAAAAGAGTTGATGTTGTGAAATAAAGCGATTCAGGCGAAGGGTTCATTTTTTAAATCAGTAAAAAATTACTCAGGGGGAGTTTGAGCTTGAAGAAAAAAGGATGGATAATCGGAGGATTGATTTTTTTGTTACTTTCCGTGGGATTGTACAATGCGTATCAAAAATTTTGTACACCTTATGGAGCTTGGGAGATTAATTGGAAATTCAAAAGTCCCTCACCTTCCGAAATGAATGATGTAATCAACACCATAGGAGGATTTCCTGCTGAGGGAGAAACGTATACGATTTGTAAATACAGCGATTACAAGTTGAAAAAAATTTTGAAAACAAATAATTGGGCTAAAATGGACGATAAGTCTTATGACATGATTAAAAAGAAGGTAAATCATTTCCAAAACACTGTAAGTAGCATTCACATTGGACAAGAAGAAAAATTCAAAAAGATTTTTCTAAATAACCCTGTTACATTCACGAAAGACTCTCTTTACTTTCTTAAGTCAAACAGCGATGGGAGTTATTTTTTGTCTATTCTCAATCCAAATGAAAATAAAGTATATATTTTAGAGTGGGTTCAATAATACAAATTAAAAGGGTGGCAATCGCCACCCTTTTTCGATGAAAAAATGCTTCAAATTTACTGTCAGTAATCGAGCCAAAAAAGCCGTCAAACAGGAATTTCCAACTCTTAACTGAACCCGTTAGCCTGCGCCGCAGCTTCTTTTCATTTTTAACATCCTGATGATACCCACACTTTATAAAAGCTACGCCTGCCTGATTGATTTCGTCGGAGAGGAAGGGGGCGGGAGCAAGTGAGCATGTTCTTTTCCCTTAGGAGCGTCGGGGAACAGAGGGCGAATAGATCGGCAACTGTCTCCCGCATTGAGCTACCCAGATGTTTTGCCGATCCGCCCGGCGTGACCCGGAGCGGCCGTTGTGCTTCCCCGCAGAAAAGAACCAGCGAATGGCTCACGCCCCCTTCCTACTCCGCCACCCAAATCAACTCAGACAGCGTTCTTACTCAGGTTGTCCTGCGTAATATTCCAGTGCGACGTATGCCACGCCACTGTGCCATTCTTCACATACAACACCTGCGGCGATTCGTGCTTAATCCCAAAACGCTCAGCAATTTCATTCGATACCGGACGTGCGGTCTGTACAATCACCATAGCCCACGGCTTTGCCGCGCCGCTATCCGCATACTTCATAAACTCATCATGTGCCTGCGTACTAATCGGGCATGTAGTGCTGTGTTTAAACAAAATCGCTTCCGGATTCTCCTGTAAAAACTGATCGAGTTCTTGAATGTTTGTTACTTCTTTCATGTAGCAGTCTCCTCTCTTGAACCATTCTTATTTTCTTTACCCATATTACCCGTTTGTGCCCGCTTGGGAAATAGCTGAGTTGTTCTGCTGTGCAGTTTGCCTGGCTGTGACAAATTGAATTTTTTGTACCATTTTCTTATCCTTCGCTAGAAATATATGTGCTGTTTTTAGTGTGCCCAAACATTTTCTAATTTCTCGCTTTATATTTTTGTCAATATTAATTGAGCTATTTCACGAAATCGTGCATAATAAGAGTGCTGTGTGTCGTAGTTAACAAGTGGATGAGAAACAGAAGAGGTGACTAAATATGAAAAAAACAGTAGTCGTAATGCAAGGTGATCAAACAGGTCAGGAGCTTCTCGACGAAGCGCTCCGCGTTTTACAACCAGATGTAATTGGATTTGATATTGATTTCCAATCGTATGACCTTAGTCTTGAAAATCGTGTAAAAACAAACAATGAAATCGTACATGAAGCAGCTCGTGCAATGAAAGAATGCGGCTTTGGCTTAAAAGCAGCTACCATCACACCAGAAGAAAAAGGGTCAGTAGGTAGCCCGAACGCAATCCTGCGCCGTGAAATCGACGGTAAAGTTATCGTTCGGACAGGCCGTCGCATCCCTGGCATCCGCCCGGTAGCTGGCGCATATGCTCCAATCGCCGTAGTACGTATGGCAGTAGGCGATGCATACGGTGCGAAAGAATGGCGTGAAGGCGAAGGCATTGACGAGGTTGCATTCCGTACAGAAAAAATTGACCGTAAAACATGCCGTGCTGTGGCAGAATTCGCATTCCGTCACGCACAAAAAACAAATGCAAAAGTATTCGGTGGTCCGAAATACACCGTTAGCCCAGTATATGAAGGCATGCTGAAAGAAGAAATGGATGCAGTAAGCAAACGCTACCCGACTGTTCGTTATGAGCCACAACTCATCGATGCAACATATGCGCTGCTCCTCTCCTCAGCAGGAGATGCAATGGTAATCCCGGCACTGAACCGTGACGGCGACTGCTTAAGCGACATGGTTCTGCAAATGTTCGGCTCCATCGCAGGCGCTGAGTCTGTCTTGATGGGCTTCGATGATGAATTCAATACACAGGCTGTAATGGTGGAAGCACCGCACGGTACAGCTCCGGCTCTGTTTGGCAAAAACGTTGCCAACCCGATGGCTATGATCCTTGCGTGCGCATCTTTGCTCACATACTTCCATGACACGCAAGCGGCTACGGCATCTCGCGCGATCTACGAAGCGACCATTGAAGCTGTAAGCGAAGGCACGCGTACATCAGACCTTGGTGGAAGTTCAACAACAAGCGGCTTTACTGATGAAGTGATCAAAAAAGTTCGCACCAAACTTGATGTTTGGGCAACTATGCAAAGCTTCTAAAATTACTTATAAACGTCTAGATATACAACAGGCTGACCCATCCGTCATAAACGGATGGGTCTTCTCATGCATCGCACTTGTACGCATAAGGAGGAATCATGAGAAAAAAATGGAAAATCATGTGTTGGTTGCTCCTGCTTCTGGCTATGTTCGGAGCGATCCTGTTTTTCATTACGCGAACAGACGCATATCGTTTGTCTTACGATGTAACCGGAAATCCGCTTCCAGATTATCACTTCAATTTGAGTGGCTGGGTGGAACATGTAACCCCTGTTATCACAAGTAAAACATACAAAAATGCTGTTTATACCTATCATGATTATCGCCAGAATTCCCGTTTGTTCCGCCTGACAACGATCAAACTCGCCAATGGCGATGTGTTGTATTTCGCTCGGCACTATCAGGCGGCTGATGCTGGCACGGTAACTTTATCTGTAGTCGCTCATGAATCCGCCATTGAGAGCATACACACGTTTGTTCCGGGCAAGCCCGCTTCCTGGCTTGTCGGGCACAGCCTTCCCGCTTCCATTCAAAGCACCGTGTATGTAGACGGACCCCGTCTTTCCTATCGAATCGGCAGCGCAGAAGTGTACCGCCCTTTGACGCATACTGTGATCGAAGAGCAACCAGGTAGAGAAACCACGGTTGAAACAAGATCAAGTGCCAACCAGACCTATCACATCTCTCTCCCAGCAGATGCTCAAACATTCGCCACGACATGGGGGACTTTCTCCAGTGGACGTCTGCTAAATTGGGAGGATGAGGACGCTTTGGAGACATCACTTGAAATTGAGTTTGCAAACCAGCAGAAACTACACATGGATGGTTCCTACTCCATCATCCCAAACAATTATGAACCTGCCAGTCCAACAAGCTACTATCGCAACCCTGCCAATGGCGAGGGTCTGCGGGCTGTCAAATATGCAGATGACCGGAGAAAAGGAACGCTGTTTATGGACATAGCGACCCATCTGGCCTACTGTGCGGCAGCTTCCCAGAATGCGGATGGCTTCTGGCCAACCTATCCACGTTCTCAGTGGCTGTATCATGAGTATGGCATTGATTATATGTATATGGATAATCGGCGCAACGCGGACAATACTACCTTCCTGTTACGCTATCAACAAATGTTCCATGATCCTGTAATCGCACAATCTCTACGCCGTTTTGATGCCTATATCATTCCGTATGTCGATCGGTATAAGCGGCAGATCGCAGGACGAACTATCAGCTTTATTCCAGACTATATCGGATCTACTACGATCAAAGCTTCTCATACGTCATTGAATCATCTCACAGCCAATATGAACTATTTGCTTGAAGCATATTTGGCTGATGGAGACAACGTCAAAAAAGAAGCCGCTTTCACTCTTTTATCCGCACTTGATGTAACAAAGGTACGCTGGATTCGTCCGGATTCAAACTTTTACTATGCATTAACCCCAGCTCTAACTCCTTATTTCTCCGGGGAAGATTACTATAAGCTGACACGAGATGACCTCCTGGAATCACAAGCGCTGCTTACACGCATTACCGGGAAGCCAAGTAATACGATTACATACCTCATTACGCAAAAAGAAAAGTGGATGGAGGCCCATCCGGTAGAAACAAACTAAAAGAACCGCCCTGGACTGGGCGGTTCTTCACCTTACATTTGTAGCTCACGAAGTGCCTGCTCAATTTCTCCAAGCCATACCGAATCATGCAACGTGCTCACAAGCAGATACATATCGAGCCAGTCATCTGCTTGAAGGGTTGTCGTACGGCAACAGGCACGAAGCATCATTCGTGTGAATGGAGAATAATCTGCAAATGATATCGGCCCCTGCTCCCTGGGTACTTGAAGCAGAAACTTCTTCAACTCTTCCTTCACCTGTTCCACAAGCTCATGATGCTCACAGCACGAACATCGATAAACCGGAACATGCTCAATCTCCGTATGGTTCATATACACAATTTTACGCAAATGTACATGCATTAAATGGCCGCAGTGGCCACAGGCTTTCTCCATACTTGTTCCCCACCTCCCGCCGGACACTGTGTCAAATTCGCACTATCATCCTATTCGGGAAAAAAGGAGTTTAAACCTGCTAATATCGGGCGTTTACTTTCTGGCATACGGGACAAATGGCTACCCGCATTGCACTTCCACCTTCGTCTTCCACCGTATATCCAACCAGCCGATTGTCTGAATCGCAATACATGCATTCTGATAAGAACTCCATATCAAAATTCGCCTTCCAGGCAAACGGCTTAAAAATCTGGCCTGTCGAGATACCAAGCGGCATATCATTCATAGTAAAGCCCTCCTGATCCATTTCTTTCTTCTTTGCCTAGCATGGACCAAAAAAAAGGGCTTTATACGAATTCTGCAAATTATCTTTCATTTCACAATGTCCCTTTCGGCACATACACTGGTAAAGGGCCATTGCACACGACCCTACGTGTTTATTCCTACTTCAGGAAGGAGGAAGCAGATTGAAACGAAAAGTAACCCCGATTACGCGCACGGAGCGCCAGCCTTCCTATCTACACCCTGCCAATTATTTCGTTCCGATTGTCGAAAAGGCAACACCTGCTATCATCTCGATTACAACTGAAGATTATACGGTGAATCGGAAAATGTCAGAGATCCTGCATCAGTTTCTCTTCCCGAACTCGTCAGCTCCGGGCAAAGAGGTGCGCCGTAGCTTCGGCACCGGGTTCATCATTCATCCCAAAGGCTACATTCTCACCAGCGAGCATGTCATTCACAATGCCCGCACGATTCACGTCAAGCTAGCAAATGGCGACTCACGACTCGCCGAAGTAATCTGGAAAGATCAGGAACGCGATCTTGCTCTCATTCGGATCATGGCACGCGGTACTCTTCCCGTACTGCCACTTGGTTCATCCAAAGAGGTTCAGGTCGGGGAGCTCGTCATTTCCATCGGAAATCCGCTTGGGCTTGAAAACACCGTAACCACCGGCATCCTGAGCGCCAAAAATCGTCCCGTCCAGATTGCCGGGCGTAAGTATGAAGACATTATTCAGACAGACGCCGCCATTAATCCAGGTAACAGCGGCGGCCCACTAATTAACATGAACGGAGAGGCCATCGGCATGAACGCCTTTATCATCAAGGACAACCATGGGCTTGGATTCGCCATCGGCATCGACAGCATCAAACCGTTCATCCGCAAATATTTGTAGATTTATTCATACGATGTGCTGACGAATTCCACATCCGGGTTTTTCTCTTGCGCCCAGCGCTCAGCAAATTCATTCTCCAACAGTACCACAAGTCGTCCGGCCCGATCTTTTACGGTCAGACTTCCACCATACTGGATCAAATTCAGCTCATGCTCTTTCTTATCGCCCTTCACCCAGCGAGCAAGCGAATAGCCAAGCGGCTGAATTTCGACTTCGACCCCATACTCTGCACGCATCCGGTATTCAAACACTTCAAGCTGCAGCTGTCCGACAACGCCAAGAATCATATTCTCGGCACCCGGTGCAGCTGTTGTGAAATACTGGACAGCCCCCTCTTCACTCAACTGCTGCATCCCTTTATGGAATTGCTTGTATTTCATCGCGTCTTTAGCACGCACCCGAGCAAAAATCTCTGGTGAGAAGTGCGGAACACCCGCAAAACTATAGGCCTGATTTCCTTCTACAAGCGTATCCCCAATGCCGAATATGCCCGGATCGAATAAACCGATAATGTCGCCCGCATACGCGTCCTCAATAATATTGCGGTCCTGTGCTAAAAACTGCTGTGGCTGGGATAGCTTGATCTTCTTACCCGTACGCACATGCTGCACAGACATACCGCGCGTGAACGTGCCGGATACAATGCGCAGGAACGCAATCCGGTCCCGGTGTGCCGGATTCATATTAGCCTGGATTTTGAAAATAAAACCAGATAACTTCGATGATTCCGGTACCACTTGGCCTTTGTCACTCATACGCGGTGCCGGACCCGGTGCTAAACGCAAGAAATATTCAAGGAATGATTGCACCCCGAAGTTTGTCAACGCACTTCCAAAAAATACAGGTGTAAGCTTCCCACTGTTGATTTTTTCCTGATCAAACGGATCCCCTGCGATATCAAGCAGCTCCGCGTCTTCTTCTAGCTTCTCATACAGCGTATCTCCGATGCGGGCCCGTACTGCCGCTTCATCCGCATCTTCACTGAATACAGGCATAAAGCTGCGGCTATGTTCTGCTTCCCCCTTGCGGAACACTTCCACCTGCTGCTTCTCCCGGTCATATACACCCTGGAAGTCAACCCCGGAGCCAATTGGCCAGTTCATCGGACAGGAACGAATGCCGAGCACTTCCTCCAGGTCTTCAAGCAAAGCCAGTGGGTCCCTGGCATCACGATCCATTTTGTTGATAAATGTAAAAATCGGAATGCCGCGCATCCGACATACTTCAAACAGTTTGATCGTTTGTGGCTCAATCCCTTTAGCGGCGTCAATAAGCATGACCGCACTATCTGCTGCCGTGAGCGTACGATACGTATCTTCACTAAAATCCTGGTGACCCGGCGTATCAAGAATGTTGATAGCATAACCATTATAGTTAAACTGCATCACACTGGATGTAACGGAGATGCCCCGCTGCTTTTCAATTTCCATCCAGTCGGATGTGGCTGCTTTCGATTTGCGGCTTTTTACCATCCCCGCCGTATGAATGGCTCCTCCAAAATACAGCAGTTTCTCCGTCAATGTTGTTTTCCCGGCATCCGGGTGCGAGATAATCGCAAATGTTTTGCGTGGTTCATGGGTAGACATATATGGTAATCCTCCAGTTAACTCGTTCCTTGTTTCTGACACACTATTCTTTACTATACCATGTCATATGCAGGAACGAGAAGCGTTTCCCCTCATTATCCTTTTTTCTCCATAAGAAAAGAGCGAGTACATACCCCGCTCTTCTCCTGTTCGTATTTACCGGAATGGTGCCGTAACGGAATTGCCAATATCCCGAATGAGACTTGCAATATCGCTCCCAGCTGTCCGCATCTTGTTACCGACGCTTCCGTTTATATCTTGACTTATCATCCGGATACGAGTCGATAGCGTATGATCGGCTGTCACATGAATACGGTAGCCCGGTTCCGTCCGGCGCAGCGCTTCATGTACGCTTCGCTCCAGCATCTTCACATTGGATGCTTTTGCCCCTTCTACGCCAACGAGTACGTCCTCACCATGAACCACAGCTGTCGCCCGGGTCACTCCATCCACGTTAGCAGCCTGCTGGGCGATCCGTTTTGCAATTCGCTGCTCGTCTTCCCGGATCGCATTCGAGCGCGGTGCATAATTTTGCGATCCGTTCATGTGATACTCATTGCTACGATAGCTCTGCGTTTTTTGCGTATTCCCGTCTTGCTTGCCGCAGCCGACTACTCCGCCTGCAAGTGACAGAATAAGCAGTGCAGACAACACAGCTGTTCGCTTGTTCATTATGTGGCACCGATTAGCCTTGGCCTGGAGACGATTCAGAGATGTTAGCCAGTGCGTCGCCCGCTTCATTCTCATAAATATTCTGGACAGCCAGGTCGCCGAGTGCGACAATACCTGCTACTTGATTGTTGTCCATAACAGGCAAACGACGAATCTGGTGGCGCGCCATCATATCAGCTGCTTCATGAACGCTTGTATTTGCAGACGCGGTCAAAATGTTTTTAGTCATGATACTGTTGACTCTTGTATTACTGTCCATGTGTCCAGCTACCGCACGTACTGTAATGTCGCGGTCGGTAATCATCCCGACACACTGTCCATTCTCCACAACCGGCACA
Organism: Aneurinibacillus soli; assembly: GCF_002355375.1. Classification (GTDB taxonomy): domain Bacteria; phylum Bacillota; class Bacilli; order Aneurinibacillales; family Aneurinibacillaceae; genus Aneurinibacillus; species Aneurinibacillus soli. The sequence continues at coordinate 3,448,406 of NZ_AP017312.1, forward strand.
GCACCTACATTGTAGTCCTCCATAATCTTTGCAGCTTCCGCAATTGATTGATGTGGTTGAACAGTCGCAACATTTGTGGTCATAATATCCTGTAAACGTTGTGTCATTCAAGTCCCCTCCTGGTACGCTTGATATGGGATTCATTGCTTGCGAATCCTTTTATATATTGTGATAAAGCCGTCCAGCATATTCTGTACCATTGTGCCAAATCCTTCTAATAATTATTTATCAAGAAAATTAAATTCAAACTGGTGTATTTGTACACTTAAGACAAGACCGAGAGCTATCATATTAATTAAAAGTGAACTCCCGCCATAACTGATAAAAGGCAAAGAAATGCCAGTTAGAGGCATCATCCCGATATGCATGGCAATGTTTTCGAAAATCTGTAAAACGAGCATAGAAATAACACCAGCAATAATGTATACGCCAGACAATTCGGTGCAATGTAGGGCAATATTGACCATGCGATAAATCAGTAGAAAATAAAGAAAGAGGAGCACAACCGAACCGAGGAACCCAAATTCTTCGCCAATCACAACATAAATAGAATCGGAATATGCATAGGGAATAAAGCCACCTTGAACATACTTTCCTTCTGTAAATCCTTTGCCAAACAGTTCGCCCGAACCGATCGCCGTTTTGGAATTAAGAACATGCCAGCCCCGATCAGGATCACTCGCCGGATCTAAGAAGGTTTGAATACGGTGAAGTTGGTGCTCTTTCACAATTTTTGAGAAAAAATTAAAATTAACAAAGTATAAACTCGTAATTGCTGCAAGTGAGCCGATAAAGGTGGAACCCGCCAGGATAACATGTGTGAGCCGCACATTTCCTACCCAAAGCATACCGGCACTAATGCAAAGGAATACGAGAGATGTGCCTAGATCGGGCTGCTTTAATACTAGTAAAAAAGGAATAAACGTAATAATCCCAATCACTCCAACATCGCGAAACAATTCTAAATTTGCGCCATTTTTCTTTGCCAACACTTTGGCAAGAATGAGGATGAGGAATATTTTCAGGAGTTCTGAAGGTTGAAATTTCATAGCTCCAAAGCCTAACCATCTTTGTGATCCGTTAATGGAGTCTCCAAACAGCAAAACTAAAACTAAAAAAAGCAAGCCGATCCCATACAACGGATACGATAAATGATGAACGTACATCCGATAGTCAGTTAGAGAGAGGACTATCATTATAATAGAAAACACAAAAAACATACCTAAATTATGTATGTGTAAGCCAGCATAAGACGTGTCTTTCGTTGCGCTATAAATAGCAAACGTACTAATACACAAAAAAGCCAGCATAAGAGATAAAATAATAAAGTCAAGTTTTCTACATTTTTTCAAAGTCGATCTCAATTGTTCATTGCTCATTGATACACAACCTTTACTTTTTAGACACTCGGTTCTTCTCTATATTCACTATATTTTGGATATCTCGCTTATGCTTCTCGCGCGAAATGCTTAATATGATACCAATGCTCATCATGTTTATCAATAATGAAGAACCGCCATAGCTAATAAATGGTAGCGGTACACCGGTAATCGGAAGTAATCCTGTGACAGCCCCCATATTGATAAATGCTTTTATGGTAATCAGGCTGACGACTCCCACACCCATCAGCATAGCAAAAGGGTCCTGAACTTGTATCGTAATCAATAAAATTCGCCACAAAAAGAAGATGTAGATGAGCAGAAAAACAAAGACTCCGATAAATCCAAGCTCTTCTCCCATAATCGCAAAAATAAAATCGGTATGAGCTTCAGGCAAGTACAGGTACTTTTCAATACTTTTGCCGAATCCAGCTCCGGTAAAACCTCCATGTGCGAGAGCAAAATAGGAGTGAGCAAGCTGATATCCGTGTCCTAAACCGTCCATTTCATCTGCCCACGGATTCCCCATATTCTGTATTCGACTCCAGCGATATGGGGAGAGAACGACAAACAGAACGCCTATTATTGAAATCGGAATCCCGGCTAGAAGTAGATGCCTAAGATTTGCTCCACCTGCTACAATAACGGCCAGGGCTGTTATCATCAAAATCGAGGCTGAACCGAAGTCAGGCTGAAGCATGATCATCCCGCAAAAAGCCCCCGTGACCGCAATAACAGGAAAAAGCCCCTTTTTTATATCCTGGATGGTTTCCCCTTTTTTTGTAATGAGGGCAGACAAGTAAATAATTATGGCGAGATTAGCAAATTCAGTTGGTTGGAGAGACCCGAAGCCAATATTAATCCATCTACGGGCCCCGTTTTGCACCATACCAATGCCTGGAATCAGGACGACAACGAGCAAAATGAAAACACCTAAAGCAATTTTTACAAAGTGTTTCTTATAGAAAGTATAGGGGATATTCATCATAACGAGCATACACAGTAAGCCGATAATTCCCCATGTGAGCTGCTTTTTCATAAAATAAGTGGCAGTGCCGAACTTAGTAAGAGAAGCAATAGAACTTGCGCTGTAAATCATAACCATTCCAAATCCTACAAGGAGAAGAGTAAGAAAAAGGATTAGGAAATCAGGTCGGCCTCGTGTTTTCATGTCTTCCTCCGAATAAATCGTTTATATTACAGGTATGAAAGAATATCATCAAACGTTATAATACCAACAAGTTGTTCCCCTGCCACGACAACGGGAACCGCCAACAAACCGTATTTTTTAACGATTCGAGCAACTTCTTGTTTATTCGTATCGACCGAAACGGTAATAACATGGGAACTCATAATGTTTTGTACTTGTTGGTCACCTTTCGCTACAATCAGATCGCGAAGGGATACAACACCAACCAACTGCTGTTGTTCATCGGTAACATAAAGGTAGTAGATTGTTTCCGGCTCTTCTCCTTCGCGCCGCAAATAATCGAAAACATCAGACACCCGATCCGAAACGGAAATACTGACAAACTCAGTCGTCATTAATGATCCGGCTGACTCTACCTGATACGATAAAAGCTGTTTAATATCTTCGGCAGTTTCTTTTTCTAGTCGATTGAGAAAGAAATCAACTTGCTTAGGCGATAGCAAGCCTAAAAAATCAGCTGCATCATCCGAAGACATGTGATCGATCATTTCCAATGTGTAAAGCTTATCTAGCTCTACGAAACATTGGTTTTGTTTCGCAGGTTCAAGCTCTTTGAAAATTTCTCCGAACTCTGTTGGAGTTAAGAATCGATAGATGGTTTTCCGCTTTGTTTCATCTAATTCGATAAAAAACTCCATTTGATCGGTTGGATGAAGCTCCAAAAAATCCTGGCGAAAAAGCTCCTTTTGCTGTCCTTTTAAGGCTTGTAACATATAGTACGTATATTCTTCACGAAATTTATACTCACGTAATTTCATCATAGGATATGTCCCTCCTTTTTCGTAGTTCCTCTAAAAAGGGGATTGTATAATGACGACTATCTTTATAAGTGCTCTACTTCGACAGTAAGCACATAGTCAATCTTTTTAATGTAATAGTAAATTTCTGTTGTATATTGGTTTTCAGGTGCTGAGATGATCAGTTCGATGAGTTGGCAACCATTTTCTACATCTTTCAGCCTCATATGACGGATTTTATGGTCCTCTTGCTTGCTATCTTCTACGTGATTTTTACGCTCGATTGTTTTGATTAATTCAGTCATCCGATAGTTTGGCTCTACCACAATTTTTACGTGTACATCTCGTCTACTAAGCTTGTTTGGACCGATGAATTTGATTAAAGACGGTACGACATTGACTGCGATTATAAGCAGAGTCACAGCACAAATCGCTTCAACGTAAAAACCTGCTCCAACTGCGATGCCAAGACCGGATGAGGCCCATATTAAGGAAGCGGACGTTAAGCCGGAAATGACATCGTTTTTTCTCCGTAAAATCACACCTCCCCCTATGAATCCGACCCCGCTGATAATTTGGGCAGCGAGTCTCATCGGGTCCATATTTGGGTGGGTGGGACCTGCAAATTTTGAAAATGCCTCTATGGAAATAATTGTGATTAAACAACTGGCGATACAGATGACCATACTTGGCTTTAAGCCGAGCGGTTTTTGCTTAATTTGTCGGTCAATGCCAATACATAATCCAAACAATAAGGCAAGACATAATTTTAGAATCATTTCCCATGTCATCTGTATCACCTGTTTCTAGTATTTTATAACCATTCGTTAAACTTACGAATATACCATTTTTTGATTACTTGTGTCAGAACACAATAGCCGAGTAGAATGGCGGCTAACCACGGGAAGTAGTCGAGCGGCAGTGGTTGTAATCCAATGCTTGCACCAAACACCGAGAATGGAATGTAAATGCCGGCCATCATTATGACACTGGTAAGCAGAAGTACCGGTAAGCTTGCTCGACTTTGGATAAACGGGATTTTCTCGGTACGAATCATATGCACAATTAATGTTTGTGACAATAGCCCTTCGATAAACCAGCCGGATTGGAATAAAGACTGCTCAGCTGTCGTTTGAGCGGCAAATACGAAATACATCAAAAAGTATGTCGCATAATCGAAAATGGAACTGATGGGTCCGATAAAAATCATGAATCTACCAACGGACTTTGCATCCCATTTTCTTGGTTTCTTCAAAAACTCCCGATCCATGTTGTCCCACGGAATCGACAGCTGTGAAATATCATAAAACAGATTTTGAATGAGCAGATGAATCGGCAGCATCGGCAGGAATGGTAAAAACGCACTCGATCCCAATACGCTGAACACGTTACCGAAGTTAGAACTTGCAGTCATTTTAATATATTTTATGATATTTCCGAATGTTCTGCGCCCTTCGATCACGCCTTGCTCTAACACCAGCAAGCTTTTTTCTAACAAAATAATATCTGCTGATTCTTTGGCGATATCCACCGCGGTATCGACGGAAATGCCAATATCCGCATCGCGGAGAGACGCGGCATCATTAATTCCGTCTCCCATAAAACCGACCGTATGTCCCTTGCTTTGGAGCGCTCGCACAATACGAGATTTTTGCAATGGATTCAATTTAGCAAATACAGTCGTTTTTTCCGCTAAATCCGCTACTTGTTCGTCAGAAAGGTTATCGATCTCGCTTCCGAGTACAATTTTACCTGTCGTTAAGCCAACCTCTTTACAAACCTTACGGGTTACGGCTTCATTATCACCTGTCAGCACTTTAACAGCTACACCATTTTCCTCTAGTGTTTTAATCGCTGCGGCAGCACTATCCTTCGGCGGATCTAGGAACCCGATGTATCCGGCCAGAATCATATCACTTTCGTCTTTTATGCTGTACGGTTCATCTTTCGGATCGGTGTTCTTAATCGCCACGGCGACGACACGTAACCCATCGGTATTTAAATCATGGACAATGGTTTGGATCTCCTGTGTTAATTGCGGGGTAACAGGCACGATGTTCCCATTATCAGATACATGCGTACAAATACTCAAGATTTCTTCCATTGCCCCTTTACAAATGAGAAGGTGTCCGTTCCCCTTCTTCTCTAGAACAACTGACATTCGACGGCGATTAAAATCAAATGGAATTTCATCAATTTTTGTGTAGTTTTTCTCTACGCCCAACACATCCGTTAACTCAGCATGCTCCAACACGGCGACGTCGAGCAGATTTTTTAATCCAGTTTGGTGATAGCTGTTCAAATAGGCGTATTCTAAAACGTCCTCATCTTCATTTCCATGAATATCAAGATGTTTTTCGAGAATGATTTTATCCTGTGTCAGCGTTCCGGTTTTATCTGTACATAAAATGTCCATTGCGCCAAAGTTTTGAATCGCATTGAGTTTTTTTACGACTACTTTGTTATTTGCCATCGTAACGGCGCCTTTGGCTAAATTGGCGGTCACAATTACCGGTAGCATTTCTGGCGTTAAGCCAACTGCAACAGATAGACCGAAGAACAAAGCTTCCCACCAATCGCCTTTCGTAAAGCCATTGATGAAGAAAATAATTGGGACCATAATCATCATGAAGCGAATGAGAACAAAGGTGACACTGTTTACACCTTTATCAAAACTTGTCAATGGGCGCTTGCCGATCAGTGTTTTGGCCATTGAACCAAAATAAGTGGACGCTCCGGTCGCAATGACAACTGCCGTGGCTGAACCGCTGATCACGTTCGTTCCCATGTAGCAGATATTTGCCAGTTCTAATGCATTAGCTGCCGATTTTTTGTCTCCCGATGGTAGCACATCCTGTTTTTCTACGGGCAGTGCTTCTCCTGTCAGGGCAGATTCACTGACGAAAAGGTCTTTGGACGTAATCAAGCGTACATCCGCTGGAACTAAGTCCCCTGCTGATAAATGGATGATATCTCCCGGTACTAATTGTTCCATGTCAATCTCTTTAGCGGTAGATTGGCGGATGACCGACGATGTTGTTTTGACCATTGCTTTCAGCTTTTCGGCAGTTTGCATGGAACGATACTCTTGCGTAAAGCTGATGAGTACGCTAATGGAAACCATTGTGCTGCTGATGATGACCGCTTCTGTGTCATCAGTAAAAAATGAGAATACAGCTAGACCGAGCAAAATTAGAATAAAAGGATTACGAAAGCAAGAAAGAAGCTGGATGTACCAGGCAGGTGGTCTTTCATGAGCAATCTGATTTCGTCCAACATGTTCTAATCTTCTTTTTGCTTCTGATTCCGATAATCCTTTAGATGAAGTCGATAGGTTCTCTAGTACGTACTCCGATGGACATGAAGCAGCTTCGATCAGACGATCTACAATCTCATGGTTTACTGCTTGGTTGTTCACGCTTGGCTCACTCCTTCGTGCGAAAAATGGACACAAAAAGACCCTCTCTGTACTAGGAGAGGGTCAGGTTTTGTAACTTTATGTTCCACACGCTTGCACGTCAAATAAACACACTTAAATACACCCACTCAACCGATGAGAATGGACGGGAATTAAAGCATGAAAAACGCGTAACAGCGTAGGGAACATGACTCTTCCTCGTTACAGGATATTGCGATAAATTTTTGTTTTTCCTCCTACTATGGCCGTCTTCCATGTGGGTGTTTCCCTCCTTTTCACAAATAAAAAACCCTCTAGATATACTAGAGGGCTGAATGAATGCATACGAAAAAACATTCCGGCTCCCCCTAGTCGAGTTTTGGCACTATACAACGTAAAGAGAAAACAAACGATCTCTTAGCCACCTTAAGAAAAGCCTTAATCCGACAATTCCTGTTCTACCCATGGGCATCTTTCGATATTTCTGGGCAGTGGCCTATGTTTGTATAGGAGCCTCACCTAACGAGGACTTATTTAATACAGGGATATCGTAATTCCAATTTGATAATTTGTCAATAGTTTATTTTCAAAAACGGTAAAAGTGTCCTCATCAAAGAGCCAAAGGCCGCCTCTTCACTTTAAAAAAGGCTCATCTATACCCTAGATGGATCATGAACATACACGATTGGCTAGGCTTTCAGAGGAACACATACCGGACCTAGCATAAGGTTTCACATATACGAATCCTTTTATATAATGATAAATATAGATCATATATAATGGATTTCTGTAGAAATGGAGGGGTGCTGTGAGATATTTGAGGTGGATTTTACTTTTTATTACCATGCTGAGTGCTTTTCCGCATGCAGCCATAGGACAGACGCAAGAAAAAGAATCAGCCCTGCATCATAAAAAAATTGTCCTCATTCCGCTCGACAGCCGTCCGGTGAATACAAGCTATGTCACACTGCTCGGGCGCATTGGCCAAGCAGAAGTAATCTTGCCTACGACCGGCCTGGACCAGTGGGAGAAACCTGCGGATTACAGCAAGCTAAAGCAGTTCCTTCAAGAACAAATAGGGTCTGCAGATGCTGTTTTTATCGCGATTCCCGGCTGGGTGAACGGTGGGCTTCTGCACGGACGGTATACAGCAACGTACACCGAACAGGCAAAACGCCTGGCTGAACTCAAGACTATACTGCTTCCGTACCGAAATAAGTCCATCTATTTGATCGGCGTTATTCCACGGGAAAAACCGGCAGCCGGTTCTCCTGCGGAAGCCTATACATTTGAGCTGACACAATTCGGTCGTCGATACGCGCAGTATATACAGTCAGAAAAACCGGAAAATCGTCGCTATCATATGTATTTCCTGCGCAAGATACAGCAGGAGACTCCACCCAAGCACTTGCTTGGCTATACCCGCCTGTTTCAGGAGAACCTACAAGGACTCTATACGATCGCAGACTGGGCGCGTGATGGCATTGTGGATGGAGTTCTCATCGGCACCGATGATACGAGCACACTAAGTTTGCCAAAGGTAAATGAACTGTGTATTCGAGAATACTGTCGGCGCGAAAAGCTTTCCAATGTATATATTATGAATGGCGCAGATGAATTAACCTCGCTTCTGCTAGCCCGCTACAAAAACGAACTGGACGGCACACCATCGCACTATACACTCACCTATTCACATCATGCCGCCAGAGATAAAGCGCTCACATATGATGGTGTACCGCTGGCAGAAATGATCGCATCCAAAATCGCTTTTATTCAACCGAGTCATCCGCGCCATCCCGAGCAGCGTCTCAGTGTATACATTCATTCCGGTGAAGAAGAACTCGAGACTGTAGCTGACTGGTCGCGCCAAAATGCAGGCACCATTCGGGGGCTGGCTGATGTGTCTTACCCGGAGTTCCCGGATACCGACTTTATGGAAGCATACACAAGACAGAAGCTATCTGGACAGTTTGAAAGCTATGCATCCTGGAATACCGGCGGGAATACAATCGGACTTCTGCTGGCTCATATGGAAATGATCCGGGGAGAACCCGTCTGGAATGCAGCCCATGAAGAGTGGATGGCCCTGCGCTATGCAGAAGATTACTACTACAATGCAGTGAAGCGCCCGCAGTATGTGCACCGTTATGATCAAGCTCACAAGCTTGAACCTGAGGAAGAAGCAATCGCTACCTCACCGATACAGGCCGAAGCGAATCATCTTCTCTCCTCTCTCTCTTATGTAACTCGAACACAGACAGGGATACAGCAGGCTCCGATCCGTTTCCGTGTAGAGAAAGCAACCCTGCCATGGAACCGGATTTTTGAGATCTCCTACACGCTAAAACGAGAGTAACAAAAAAATAAGGAGGAGCGGGCTTTTAGCCTGCTTCCTCCTTATTTTTTATTTTTATGCGCCAGCAGGGCAGCAATTTCTTTAATCGTCATGTCACTGTTTACTTCATACGAGCCGGATCGTACAGAGCCCATCCAGCTCATGTCATTTAAATATTTCACCAAATACTTCTTATTCTCAATGATTTTGTTTTCCTCAAGCTTAGCCGCTGCATCTTCCGGGCTCATGCCTTTACCGATGACCAGCGTCATATTATATGTTGGCTTCGCCATTGGTGCAGACGTTCCCGCCTGTGTTTCTGGCATATCAATTTTCTTAATAGCCGTTGGCGCAGACGCTGTCTGTTCACTCGTACTGTCTGCTTTTGCCTCTGGTGCATTCGATGCCGTACCGTAATAAGTAAGCGACAATACGCCCGTAGCAACAAGCACACCCGCTGCGAATCCCCGGATTGTATTTTTGGAAATGGCGATCTTACGCACCTTCTTTTTGCTCCTTCAGTCCTTCTTTAGGGCGGCGTGTTTCATTTGCTTTACGGCCTGCCTGTGGTTTCATACTTTTTTGCACTTGGTGAATTTCTTGCAAGATTTGAATCGACAAGTTTTCCATTTTCACTTCCAACTGCGATACCTGATCCTTTTCTTTATAGAACGAATAGACGAGAAGGCCAATGCTTACAAGAAGCAAGGCAATAATTGCATATTCCATGTTCCAATTCCTCCTTTAAATATGTACACAGCTACTACTTCACGTTCGTTTCTTCTGCCTTTTCATTTATACCATACTGATATAAAAATTCAAGCAAGCAAATCGACAGAAATCTAGCTTATACAGCAAGGAAGTACGCGAAAATTGCCGAAAAACAGCGACTAGCCTACCTCACAAAAAAAAGTACTAAGACATGCATTTATTCTGTACATATAGGAATGATTGAATAGACGAAAGGAGATGGATGACGTGCATACGTTTCGTAAGACGTATACCGTATATACCAGCCCGCATAACCCTTGTCCTCCTATGAAAGTCCGAACATATGAAACACCGCCTCAACTGTACATGACATTTCAACCACCGGGACTACCCCAATTTCCTCCGGCTGAAGCTTTTCGCCATGGTACATTATGGCCGTCTCTTTTTGCACCGTATGAAAGCCCGTATAAGTCTGGTAAACGGGAGGAGGCCGACTAAACAATGAAAGAAAATGAAAAGAAATACTATGAGCTGCTTCACGAGCTTCAGGAAACTGATTTTATTATCGTAGAATTGAATCTCTACCTTAACACGCATCCAAACGATCAGGCAGCTATTGCTCAATACAATGAATACGTCCAGAAAAGTATGCATCTGAAAAACCAATTTGAATGTCTATTCGGACCTCTTACAAGCTTCGGGTATAGCCTGTCACCCACTCCATTCATGTGGAAAGATCAACCATGGCCATGGCAAGTATAACCATTCATTCGAAGGAGGCGGTCTGTTGTGTGGGTATATCAGAAAAAACTACAACACCCGGTTCGTGTCAGCAAATGCGACCCATGTATGGCCAAGTTTTTAGTTGAACAGTATGGCGGCGCAGACGGTGAACTCGCTGCCGCACTCCGCTATCTAAACCAGCGTTATACGGTTCCACCCAAAATCATCGGACTTCTGAACGATATCGGCACCGAAGAACTCGCCCACCTGGAAATGATTGCGACCATGGTATATAAGCTAACCAAAGACGCGACCCCGGATCAGCTGAAGGCAGCCGGTCTGGGCGAGCATTATGCAAACCATGACAAAGCACTGTTTTATACGAATGCTTCAGGTGTTCCCTTTACCGTCTCGTATATCGCGGCTAAAGGCGATCCGATCGCTGACCTGTACGAAGATATTGCCGCCGAGGAAAAAGCGCGGGCGACCTATCAATGGCTCATTGACATGACAGATGATATAGACTTAAAAGACTCGCTTACGTTCCTCCGTGAACGAGAAATTATTCACTCGCTACGCTTCCGGGAAGCAGTCGAGATTCTAAAAGAAGATCGAGCGCAAAAGAAAGTTTTCTAATAGAAAAAGCGGACAGATGATTCATGTCCGCTTTTTTCCTTTTTTATGAGGTGAGCCATTCTATTTTCGTTTCCAGGCGCATACGGACACTGGTTCGCTCCACCTGCGGACGCCCAATGTACAGAAGCGCCACCATTTCATCATGGTCTCCAAGCCCGAATGCCTCTTTCATCCGCACGTCATAACACGGCGCACCCGTACGCCAGATCGCACCATACCCAAGCGCATGCGCAGCCAGCAACATATTTTGTACGCAGGCCGTTGTAGCTGCTACCTCTTCCCTGCGCATCACATGCTCTCCTTCTGTTGGTACGCAAGCAACAGCAATGACAAGCGGTGCACGGTGAGCCTTCTTGGTGCCTTTTTCTCTCAATTCAGCTGCTTCTGCTCCTTCGGCTCCCTTTTCCTCAATAGAAATGCGTGCGTATGCTTCGCCAAGACGATTACGTCCTTCTCCCGTCATGACGAAAAATTTCCACGGCTGTGTATTATGATGGCTCGGTGCCCAGTGTCCCGCCTCAAGGATTTGTATGATGTGTTCACGGGGTACCAATTCATCCACGACCTTTCCAATCGTACGACGTGTTTTAATAAGTTCTAACAAGTCATCCATTTCATTTCCTCCTTGTAATACAGACCCTTCTTTGTATTATACTTGTATCTAAAACGTTCCGCTTCTGATAAGATACATGACGAAGAGGAAGAGGTGAACAATCGTGAGAAAGATCCGCTATCCAAATGGCAAACAAATGCCAGATACCCCCGCATCCTCCTATGTGCCAGAGCGTATGAAAGCGAATGAGTTCCTCGCTATGATGCAGGCAAAGCAGCAAGGAGCCGCCAATCGGGGAATGACACTTGAGGAAGAAGTTAATGAAAGTAATCAATACTATGTAGCACAAGAGATTGCTGCTGTGCATAAAAAACCGACCCCTCTCCAAATTGTGAAAGTAGACTACCCATCCCGTTCAGCTGCGGTCATCCGGGAAGCGTATTTCCGCCAGCCTTCCACAACGGATTACAACGGTGTATACCGGGGTCGTTATATCGATTTTGAAGCAAAAGAAACGCGCAACCAGACGTCGCTGCCACTGAAAAATTTTCATGAGCACCAAATTAATCACATGCGTCTTGTACATAAACAAGATGGGATCGCCTTTGCCATCATACGCTTCACCATGCAAGCTGAGACATATGTACTCGATGCTTCCCACGTCATCCGTTTCTGGGATGACGCACACCAGGCCGATGGACGTAAATCCATTCCGTATGCGTACATCGCTAAAAACGGTCACCGCATCCAGGAAAGCTATCGCCCCCGGCTTGATTATTTGTCTGTCATTGACCGCTGTTATTTCAGCTAAGGAGCCTACTATGTACGATCGCTTGTATGTTGAATATGTATACTATTTTAATGTGGAAAAAGATTATTATGAGTGCCACGAAGTAATGGAAGAATACTGGATGCAAGAAGGCCGCAACAAGTTGCTGCAGGCGCTACTACAGGTTGCCGTTGCGCTGCATCACTTTCGCAATAACAATGTAGAGGGCGCGATTCTGCTTTTCGAAGCCGCTTTAGCCAAAGCCAGTACTCCATGGCATGGGAAACTCGGCATTGATGACCGCCAATTATTTGCTGAAGCGGCACAATATGTGGAGAGATTGCACAACTATGAGGAGAACCCATTTCCCTTCTATCCACTTACTCTTCTAATCACCGACCCGGATCTTGCAGCCGCTACTGCTTCCTGTGCTCCCTCCGGTGTAGCTGAAGAAGACAAATTTTAGCTGTTATTTTTACGAGTGCGATTCAGCGCTCGTTTTTTTTGTGAATGAGAAGGTTGACAACTTTATACTGCCTGCATATAATGAAATCACAAGTTATTAATAATGATTTTAAATTAATACCAAATAGAAACAACTACTGACTGTACTATTCATCTTTTTAGAATTCATGTAAATAATAGAACGAATACGCTATAACCAGGAGGAGATAACAATGGAATCCAATGTAATTGTATACACAAGCCACGGTTGCCCATACTGCAAAAAGGTAAAAGAACAACTAACCGCGTGGGGAATCTCTTATGAAGAACGTAATGTATCAGAGAACAAGGAGTACTTCGACCAGCTACAGCAAAAGAAAATTTTTGGTACACCTGCTACTTACATCAATGGCAAGCTCGTGCTCGGCTTCCAGGAACCGAAAATGCGTAAGCTTCTGGAGCTTCCTGATGACTACGAAGGTCCGGTCTCTGGTGTTGCTACAAGCGAGAATGAAGTGTCTGCCGCTCCGTCAGACAGTCAAGAAGAAGGGATTTTCAAATCTGTTGATGCGAGTATTCTGGATGACGTATACGATCTTGTCACGATCGGTGGTGGACCAGCAGGTGCATCAGCAGCGGTATACGCAGCACGTGGTCGCCTGAAAACACTCGTGATCGACAAAGCACCATCAGCCGGTACACTTGCGATTACACATAAAATCGCCAACTATCCGGGCGTTAAAGAAGAACTGACCGGCCTTGAACTGCTCCAACGCATGCAAGAGCAAGCACATGATTTTGGGGCGATATTCGTTCGTACCAATGTCCTGTCTGTTGATTTCTCTGATCCGGAAATCAAAAAGCTCGAAGTTCCAGAAGGAACAATTAAAGCGAAAAGTGTATTCATCGCTGTTGGTGCCAAAGCGCCATCAAGCAAAATCAAAGGCGAAGAAGAATTTACAGGCCGTGGTGTAAGCTACTGCTCAACATGCGACGCCGCTTTCTTCCAGGAGCGTACTGTTATCGTTGCCGGTGACAATGAAGAAGCTGTGCATGAAGCAGAAACCCTGTCCAAATTCTGTAAGGAAGTACGACTCCTAATTCCGACAGGCATCCTGAAAGGTGATGTTGATCTGTCGACTCTTGAATCTAAAGATAACGTGAAAGTTTATAAAAAATACCGTGTCAAAGAAATTGTCGGTGAAAACAATGTTGAAAAAGCGATCATTCAGAACGATCAGAAAGAGCTAGAAACGTGGGACGTCGATGGTGTCTTCCTGTATCTCGCAGGCATGAAACCAGGTACCGACTTTCTAAAAGGTGCCGTCAAACGCGATTCAGAAGGCTATATTGATGTAGACGAATCTCTACAAACAAGCGTAGCCGGTATATTTGCAGGTGGTGATGCACGCCGCACCCCGATCAAACAGGCGGTTCTGTCCGCCGCTGACGGCGCAATTGCAGCGCTTGGAGCGGATAAGCATGTAAACAAGCGTTCCCAGCTCCGTCCACAGTACAGCTAACTCATTTCCCTGCTCCTCCCTTTGAGCGATCTCAAACGTTGTACCCTGACGATTGAGATCGCTCTTTTTGTTGTAAAAATTTTCATAATCTATTATGATGAGAGAATAAAAGAAAAAATTACCTTAAATGGAGGAGAAAGATGAGACACGGCAAACAATGGGGACTGGCTTTTTTAGTACTTATCCTTACTCTACTCTCTGGCTGTTCCGGGGATGCTCTCACCCTGCGCAACTCTTTTGTGAAAGCGGCTTCCCAACCAAACTATGATTTTCAAAGCACCATTCGGGTGACAAGCAAGGATGCAGACAATATGCTACAGCTTGCCCATATGATGAATCCAACCGATAAAGAACTTCAGGATGCAGGAGAAATTCTTAAAACGATGCGCGAAGGGATTACGCTCAAAGGCTCTCAGTATGACCGCCAACATGCGAGTATGACCATGACGTTAAATCATGACAGCCTTCTTCGTAAGGAGAAATTATGGACAGGCGACCAAAATGCATCGCTTACCGTTCTACTTTCTCCAGAGGCCGCTTATGTTAAAACTCCACTTGATTCTAAGTACCTGTTTGCCTCTCTTGCACCTAAAACGTCTGAAATCAATCCGGAAGTGTTTGCCCAGCTTCAAAAGCGTGTGAATGAGATGACAGTTGCTTTTATTCAAGAATACAGTGAGAAGCATAGCTATAACTTGCCTCACATTCAGAACAAAGGAAGTGTGTCGGTCACACTGCCAAATGGACAGTCTACGACGGCTTCTCATATTACTGTTACGTTGAATATAGAAGAAATGACTGCCTTATTTTATAGCATCGCGAAAGACGCCGCAGATGATCCAAAAGTGCGTACGTTCCTGATGAATATTGTGCAAGAAATGAGTAAACTTGATCCAAGCCTTGCTTCTACAAATGAAATCTCCGAAGATATTTTAGCGCAAAATTTCGCCGAAGCACTTGGAGAAATCAAGAAAATGGAAAAGCAATATCCACCGAAAAAAGTTGCGGAAATGGCCCGTGAACAAGGTCTGCAATCATTTTCTTTCACATTCGACTATTTTGTAGATGCTAATAATCTTCCTGTTCGTTCCACTAGTAAGCTTGATTTTGTGTTTAAAGACAAAGATGGAGCACTGCCAGAAGCCATTCAATTAAGTGTAGAGATTGATGATTACATGTGGAATTTTGGAAAGGCCACATCTATCGTCTATCCTGCCAAAACAGAAACAGTCGATGCTGAAAATTTAAAAGAAAATCACAAGCTGCTCAGCGCCTTTCATCCACAAGGTTTTCTACATGCGATACTGAAAGACGCCATTAGTGAAACAAAGGTACTATACGTAGCTCCTCTTTCTTCCGTAGATTCTTATAATCATTACTACTATGAGGGTAAACAGCTGTATCTTCCGCTTCGCTATACAGCAGAAACAGTGAATGCAGAAGTAAACTTTGATCCGGTATCTCAACTTGTCATTATCAAGAAAGGAGGGCATACTTATAAAATAAAAGCAGGAAGCAAGCAGGTTCTTAGAGAAGACGGTACTTCCGCTTCTATGCCCGCTGCCGCCTCTGAGAAAAACGGCAGTATATATGTACCAGCCTCTTTCTTTGAGACATTTTTAGATGCTTCCTATAGTATTACAGATGATACCGGTAATGATCTTTTGCTTACCTTTACATTGAATATGTAATAAAAACAAAGCTGTCCCATGAGCTAGTGGGACAGCTTTTCTTGATATCGACAACGTTTAGTGGTGAGTTCTTTCTCAAAAATAAAAACGCCATATTCCAAAAATATATTTCCTGGAAAATGGCGTTGCCTATTACAAGGTAAGTTATGGGCCCTGCAGGACTCGAACCTGCGACCAATCGGTTATGAGCCGACCGCTCTACCAGCTGAGCTAAGGGCCCTGGCTAATAAATGGCGGAGGGAGCAGGATTCGAACCCGCGTGGGCTTGCACCCTAACGGTTTTCAAGACCGCCCCGTTATGACCACTTCGGTATCCCTCCGCAAAACTAAAAAATGGCAGGGGCAGTAGGAATCGAACCCACACTGGAGGTTTTGGAGACCTCTGTTCTACCGTTAAACTATGCCCCTGTAATTACTATATAGTATGCATTTACTTTACCTTACAAAACTAAAATATTCAAGATATGCAAAGAAGAAAATAGCGGCAGAGGGGATCGAACCCCCGACCTTACGGGTATGAACCGTACGCTCTAGCCAGCTGAGCTACGCCGCCAAACTATATAAATGGCGTGCCCGGAGAGACTCGAACTCCCAACCTTCTGATTCGTAGTCAGACACTCTATCCGATTGAGCTACGGGCACATATAAACACTATGGAGCGGGTGATGGGAATCGAACCCACGTATTCAGCTTGGAAGGCTGATGTTCTACCATTGAACTACACCCGCATACATACATGAAATTACTTCATTGAATTAATGGCGGAGCCGACGGGACTCGAACCCGCGACCTCCGGAGTGACAGTCCAGCGTGAACTCCAACTTCACCACGGCTCCATGATATAAGCTTAGAAAAAGAAATGCCGGCGAAAGGACTTGAACCCTCAACCCCCTGATTACAAGTCAGGTGCTCTACCAGTTGAGCTACACCGGCATAAAATGGTGACCCGTAGGGGATTCGAACCCCTGAATGCATGCGTGAAAGGCATGTGAGTTAAGCCGCTTCTCCAACGGGCCATGGCTCCGCAGGCCGGACTCGAACCAGCGACCGATCGGTTAACAGCCGATTGCTCTACCGACTGAGCTACTGCGGAATAGTGCCATATGAAAGTGTTGTAGCACCTTCAAAACTGAATCGAAACGAAACGTAATGCACATGGATGTGCGAACATCGGCGTTGCAACAGGACGTTGCGATTTTAGCCGATGCTCCTCTGTGTATTGGTTAAGCCCTCGACCGATTAGTATTCGTCAGCTCCGCACATTGCTGCACTTCCACCTCGAACCTATCTACCTCATCATCTATAAGGGGTCTTACCAGCTTATGCTGTGGGAAATCTCATCTTGAGGGGGGCTTCACGCTTAGATGCTTTCAGCGCTTATCCCGTCCGCACATAGCTACCCAGCTGTGCTCCTGGCGGAACAACTGGTGCACCAGCGGTGCGTCCATCCCGGTCCTCTCGTACTAAGGACAGCTCCTCTCAAATTTCCTGCGCCCACGACAGATAGGGACCGAACTGTCTCACGACGTTCTGAACCCAGCTCGCGTACCGCTTTAATGGGCGAACAGCCCAACCCTTGGAACCTACTTCAGCTCCAGGATGCGATGAGCCGACATCGAGGTGCCAAACCTCCCCGTCGATGTGGACTCTTGGGGGAGATAAGCCTGTTATCCCCAGGGTAGCTTTTATCCGTTGAGCGATGGCCCTTCCATGCGGAACCACCGGATCACTAAGCCCGACTTTCGTCCCTGCTCGACTTGTAGGTCTCGCAGTCAAGCTCCCTTGTGCCTTTACACTCTGCGAATGATTTCCAACCATTCTGAGGGAACCTTTGGGCGCCTCCGTTACCTTTTAGGAGGCGACCGCCCCAGTCAAACTGCCCGCCTGACACGGTCCTTCATCCCGGTAAGGGATGCAAGTGAGAAGGCCAGCATTGTCAGGGTGGTATCCCAAGGACGCCTCCCCCGAACCTGACGGTCCGGCTTCAACGGCTCCCACCTATCCTGTACAAACAATACCAGCATTCAATATCAGGCTGCAGTAAAGCTCCATGGGGTCTTTCCGTCTTGTCGCGGGTAACCTGCATCTTCACAGGTAGTATGATTTCACCGAGTCTCTTGCCGAGACAGTGCCCAAGTCGTTACGCCTTTCGTGCGGGTCGGAACTTACCCGACAAGGAATTTCGCTACCTTAGGACCGTTATAGTTACGGCCGCCGTTTACTGGGGCTTCGGTTCAAAGCTTCGCCTTGCGGCTAACCTTTCCCCTTAACCTTCCAGCACCGGGCAGGCGTCAGCCCCTATACTTCGCCTTGCGGCTTCGCAGAGACCTGTGTTTTTGCTAAACAGTCGCTTGGGCCTTTTCACTGCGGCCCCCTCGCGCTTTGACACGCTACCGGGGCACCCCTTCTCCCGAAGTTACGGGGTCATTTTGCCGAGTTCCTTAGCAAGAGTTTTCTCGCGCGCCTTAGGATTCTCTCCTCGCCTACCTGTGTCGGTTTGCGGTACGGGTACCTCACTCCTCGCTAGAGGCTTTTCTTGGCAGTGTGAGATCAGGGACTTCGCTACTAAAATTCGCTCGCCATCACAGCCTGGCGTTAGAGTGTACGGATTTGCCTATACACACGCCTCACTGCTTGGACAGACATAACCAGCAGTCTGCTCACCCTACCCTCCTGCGTCCCCCCGTTGCTCAAACGGAGTGGAGGTAGTACAGGAATTTCAACCTGTTGTCCATCGCCTACGCTTTTCAGCCTCGGCTTAGGTCCCGACTAACCCTGAGAGGACGAGCCTTCCTCAGGAACCCTTAGGCTTTCGGCGGAAAGGATTCTCACCTTTCTTTTCGCTACTTACACCGGCATTCTCACTTCCTGCCGCTCCACCAGTCCTTCCGGTCTGACTTCACTGCTGCAGGAACGCTCCCCTACCACTGACACCAACGGTGTCAATCCACAGCTTCGGTACTACGCTTAGCCCCGTTACATTTTCC